>JASFUV010000112.1:0-5062 GCA_050050155.1 Acidimicrobiia bacterium
GTCCTCGGCCGTGGACGAGCCGGCGAAGAAGACCACGGCGGCGAAGAAGCCGGCAGCGAAGAAGACCACCGCGGCGGCGAAGAAGCCTGCGGCGAAGAAGACGACGGCGGCGAAGAAGCCTGCGGCGAAGAAGCCTGCGGCGAAGAAGACGACGGCGGCGAAGAAGCCTGCGGCGAAGAAGACCACGGCGGCGAAGAAGCCTGCGGCGGCGAAGAAGAAGGCCGCCGAACCCGCGCCCGACGACCAGGAGGCGTAGCCATGTCCAAGACCAAGTCCGGCGGCTCGACCAAGAACGGTCGTGATTCGGCCGCGCAACGGCTCGGCCCCAAGGTCTTCGACGGTCAGACGGTCACCCCGGGCGCGATCCTGGTGCGCCAGCGCGGCACCCGCATCCATCCCGGGACCAACGTGGGCCGGGGCGGCGACGACACCCTCTTCGCCAAGGCTGCCGGTACGGTGCGCTACGGCACCCGCAGAGGCCGCCGCCTCGTCAGCGTCGACACCGACGACTGACCCGCACCCGGGCCGCGAGCCCGGGCCGACCGCGATCCAGGTCTCGATCCGACCAGGGGAACCATGTTCGTCGACCGCGTGCGCATCCACGCCAAGGCAGGAAGCGGTGGCGCCGGCGTCGCCGGATTCCGGCGGCAACGCGGGCGACCCCGCGGCAAGCCGACCGGCGGCAACGGGGGAACCGGCGGGGCGGTGATCATCGCCGCCAGCCCCGACGTTCCCACCCTGCTGCGCTACGCCAACCATCCTCACTGGTCGGCGGGTGCCGGCACCCACGGCGAGGGTGATCTCCGCCACGGCCGCGCCGGCGACGACCTCGTGCTCCCCGTCCCCCTCGGCACGCTGGTGCGGGCCGACGACGGCACCGTCCTCGCGGATCTCGTCGAGCCAGACCAGCAACTGGTGATCGCCCACGGCGGGCGCGGCGGCCGGGGGAACGCCGCCCTCGTCTCGCGCCGGCGGCGCGTCCCGAGTTTCGCCGAGCAAGGGGAGTTCGGGGAGGAGACGTGGATCACCCTCGAACTGAAACTCATGGCAGACGCCGCCCTGGTCGGCTACCCCAACGCAGGCAAGAGCACCCTCGTCTCCCGCGTTTCGTCCGCCAAGCCGAAGATCGCCGACTACCCGTTCACCACTCTCGTCCCCACCCTCGGCGTCGTCGGCGTCGGCGACCGGGAGCTGGTGCTCGCCGACGTCCCCGGCCTGATCGAGGGCGCGGCGGACGGAAAGGGGCTCGGCCACGAGTTCCTCCGACACGTGGAGCGGGCCCGTGCCCTGGTACTGATGCTCGATCCGACCTCCCTGCAGGAGGACCCTCCGCAGCGCCAGCTCGAGGTGCTGCGCGGTGAACTCCACCAGCACCTCGCGGAGCTCTCCACTCGTCCCCACCTCGTGGTCCTCAACAAGGTGGATGCCATCGAGGATCGGGACGCCCACCTATCGTGGGCCGCCGCACGCGGCATCACACTGCATCCGGTGTCCGCCGTCACGGGAGAGGGAGTCGAGGCGCTGATGCACGCCATCGCCAACCTGGTGGACTCGGCCGAGGCCGCCGCCCCCGAGCGGGAGGGGTTCGTCCTGCACCGGCCGCTCCCCGGCGGGTTCACCGTGACCCGGGAAGGCGAAGGATGGGTCGTGACCGGCCTCGCGGCGGAACGGGCCGTCAACCTCGACGATCTCACCGTGCCCGAGGCGGCCGATTTCGCCGCAACCCGTCTCTCCCGGCTCGGGGTCGACAACGCCCTGCGGGCCGCCGGCGCGGAACCCGGCGACGACGTGCGCATCGGCGACCTCGTCTTCACGTTCGACCCCGAGGAGCAGGCATGAGGCACGCGGTGTCGACCGGCAGCCCGGTGGTGGTGAAAGTCGGCTCGTCGTCCCTGGCACGACCTGAAGGCGGCATCGACCCCGCCTCCCTCGCCGGGGTCGTCGATCAGGTGGAGGCGCTGTGGGCCGAGGGGCATCCCACCGTGCTGGTGAGCTCCGGCGCGGTGGCGGCCGGGATCCCGGCCCTCGGCATCGAAGAGCGGCCTCGCGATCTTCCCGGGCTCCAGGTGGCGGCCGCGGTCGGCCAGGGGCGACTCATGGAGAGGTACGCCAACGAGTTCGGTGGCCGGGGCCGGCTCGTCGGGCAGGTGCTGCTCACCCGCGACGTGCTGGCGCACCGCAGCCAGTACCTCCACGCCCGAGTCGCGCTGGAGCGGATGCTCTCCATCGGGGTGGTGCCCATCGTCAACGAGAACGACACGGTCGTGGTCGACGAACTGAAGCTGGGGGACAACGACCGGCTGGCGGCCATCGTCTCCCACCTGGTCGATGCCGGGATGCTGATCATCCTGACCGACACCGGCGGCCTCTACTCGGACGACCCCCGTCTCTCCAACGACGCCGAGCTGCTGTCGGCGGTGCGTCACACCGACGAGGTGCTCGACGAGTTGTGGCAGCGCTCGGGACCCGGCTCGCTCGGCTCGGGGGGAGTTGCCACCAAGGTGGCTGCGGCCCGTATGGCGGCCTGGTCGGGGATCCCCACCGTGATCGCCGACGCCGCCGATCCGGCGACCACCGTCCGTGCCGTCACCGGCGACGAGGTGGGCACCTGGGTGGCGCCGCGGAAGGTCCGTCTTCCCGCCCGCAAGCTGTGGATCGCGTTCGGGCTCCCCGCCGAGGGGAGGCTCACCGTCGACGCCGGAGCCGCCGCCGCGCTGCGAGACCGGGGCAGCTCCCTGCTCGCGGTCGGCATCCTCGACGTCGTGGGGGAGTTCGCCGCTTTCGCCGCGGTGGAGGTGGTCGGCGAGGACGGATCGTTGCTCGGCAAGGGACTGACCGGGATGAGCGCCGACGACATCCGCTCCGCGGCGGGCCAGCACACCTCGGTGGCGGGGGGAGAGGTCATCCACCGTGACGACCTGGTGATGCTGGCGTGAGGAACCGGCGATGACGGCGCATCCCATCTCGAGCGATGGGGAGATCCGGATCCGCCCGCTCCAGATGGCGGACGTCGACACGATCCACGACGCCATCGTCGAGTCGGTGCCGGAGATCACGACATGGGAGGATTGGTGCCACGAGGGGTACCGCCGCGCCGACACGGCCTCGTGGCTGCACCGCCAGCTGGAGGCGCAACGCCGCGGCTCGCGCCGCTTCGTCATCGAGGATGTCGCCTCAGGCGCCATCCTCGGTTCGGTTGGCCTCAGCAGGATCGATGCGCGCCTGGAGCGCGCCACGATCGGGTATTGGGTCCGGACGTCGTGGACCGGCCGCGGCGTCGCCACCCGTGCCGCCTTTCTCGCCGCCCGCTTCGGGTTCGAGCAGCTCGGTCTGGTCCGCATCCTCATCACCGCCGCGCTGGACAACACCGCCAGCCGCCGCGTTGCGGAGCGCATCGGCGCCCACTTCGAGGGGGTGCTCCACCACGGCCTGATGATTCACGGCGAGGCCCGCGACGCCGCCCTCTACTCGATGACCCGCGACGACCTCGCCCGGTTCCCCTCCCCGTCCGGGGCCTGAGCGAGGACCTCCCCGTGGAGGAGACCGAACCATCCCACGGGGTCGGCCGCCCAGGAGGCGAAGGCGGCGCCGATCTCCGCCAGCTCGTCGCGGCTGGTGACGCCGAGTTCGACGGCCCGGTCCGCGAAGTGCGGCACGGCGATCCGGCCCGCCCACAGCGCCGCCCACTCGGCGCGTGACGCCGGGTCGGCGAACACCCACGACGACGTGGTGGCGCGGGGGCGGGCGAAGCCGGCCGCGGTCACCCATTCCAGGAGCCTCCGCCCCGCTTCCGGTTCTCCGCCGTTGGCGCGGGCCACGGCGGTGTAGATGGTGAGCCAGCGGTCGATCAGCGGCTGGTGGGGATGGTGGGTGAAGGTGCCGAAGTCGCCGTCCCGCACCGCGAGGTAGCCGCCGGACCGCAGCACCCGCCGCGCCTCCACCAAGGCGGCCACCGGGTCGGACAGGTGCTGGAGGAGCTGGTGGGCGTATACGACGTCGAATCCGCCGGCTCCGAACGGGAGGTCGTAGACCGAGGCGGTGACGAAGCGGACCCGGTCCATGTGCTGCGCGGCGGCATGGGCTCGGGCTCTCGTCAGGACCTCCCCGGAGCGATCGACGCCGATCACTTCGGCGGGAGCGACGTAGCGGGCGATGCCGACGGTGATCGTGCCCGGGCCGCACCCGAGATCGAGGACGCGCATTCCGGGTTCGAGGTGGGGGAGGAGGAAGGCGGCCGCCTCCTCGGCGGTGCGCCGGGCGTGGGCGTCGACCACGATCGGGTCGTGTCCATGGGTGTAGCGCTCCATGGCCCGGAGTGTACGGACCGGCACGCGGCTCGCCAGCTCCCGGGGCGCCGGAGGACACGTACCCGGTTTCCCCGCCGAGGCGCGAACGGTACCCTCGGGACATGAGCGAACAGCTGACGCACGTGACCGCAGGGATGCAGATCCCCTTCGGCGGGGACCGGGTGGCGACCGTCTCCGAGGAGCTGGCCGCCGCCTTCGAGGAAGGTGACCGTCTGGTGGTGGTGCAGACCACCGGCGATCTCCTCCATGTGCCGGCGGCGGACTGGGCGGTGGCACAGGCCGCGGTGGGCGCCGCCGCAGACGCCTTCGCCGCCATGGGGACGGTGACCGACGACCAGATCACCGCCTTCTACCACGCGTTCGCACGCTTCCTTGCTGACGACGAGGTCTTCGCCTCGATTGCGGCCGCCAACCGCGCCGACGTGGAGCAGGCTCGGAAACGGGGGGCCACCACGACCCGTCTCGTGTTGTCGGACCGGATGCGGGCCGACATGATCGAGGGGCTCGGGTTGTGGGCCTCCGCGAGCTCGGGGCGGGGGTCCGTCATCGAGACGGTGAGGCACGAGGGGTGGCGCCTCGAGCAGGTGCGGGCCGGTCTCGGTGTCGTCGGATTCGTCTTCGAAGGTCGCCCCAACGTGTTCGCCGACGCCACCGGGGTGATGCGGAGCGGCAACACCGTCGTGTTCCGTATCGGTTCGGCGGCGTTGGGAACGGCGCGCGCCATCGTCGAGTACGCGCTGGAGCCGGCATTGGCC
>JASFUV010000113.1:0-5050 GCA_050050155.1 Acidimicrobiia bacterium
CGGGACCTTGCCGTCCAACGGGGGCCGGCCCATCGCCCGTCTCTCACCCCGGGGTGACGCGGTGTCCGTCATCGGCGCCGACATCGGCGAGCACGGCATCACCGTCGAGCTGTTCGATCTCGGGCTGCAGCGGGTCGCCAGCGTCTTCGAGCAGATCCCGGCCCGGATCGCCAGTCCGGAGACGATCGGGGCCACGCTACGAGGGGCGGTGGGCAGGATCCGCGCCGAGCACGCCACGGTGGCGGACCGGCTCGTCGGCCTCGGGCTCGGTCTGCCCGGCATCGTCGATACCACCCCCGACGGGGGCACCACCATCTACGCCCAGAGCCTCGGGTGGGATCCGATCGGCCTCGACGACCTGTACGCGGATCCGGAGATCGCCATCTTCGCCGACAACGGCGCCAAGACGATGGCGACCGCCGAGGCGTGGCGGGGCGGCGCCAGGGATGTGGCGCACTGCATCGTGGCGCTGGTGGGCCGCGGGTTGGGCGCCGGGTTCCTCGTCGACGGGACGCTGCTGCGCGGGCTGTCGAGCAGCGCCGGGGAGTGGGGGCACACCAAGGTGTCGCTCGACGGGCGGCTCTGCGCCTGCGGAGCGCGGGGATGCCTGGAGGCGTACGTGGGCGGCGGGGCGATCATGGCCCGCTGGCAGGATGCCGGAGGGACCCCGCACGGCGCCGAGGAGGAGGCGCTCGCCGAGCTGATCGCCGCCGCCGACGGCGGGGACGGGATCGCAACAGGGGTGCTCGACGAGACGGTCGAGATCCTCGGCCTCGGACTCGCCAACCTGGTGAACATCTTCAACCCGGAGGTGATCATCGTCGGCGGCTGGACCGGCCTGGCCCTCGCCGACGCCCGCCTCTCCCAGCTGGTGGCGGCGACCCGCGCCAACGCATTGGACCGGCCCGCCCAGCAGGTGCGCCTCGAGGTCACCCGGCTCGGCCACGACGCGGTGGCCCTCGGCGCCGCGCTCCTTCCCATCCAGCACCTCATCGAGGGCACCCTCCCCGCCCCCATCCCTGAAGAGGGCTGAGGAACCGTCCCGCGCCGGGGACCCCTTGCTGCGCCCCTCCGATTCGGGGAGAGTCACGGTGAACCCGACGAACCGCACACCCCCCTCGGTTCGCTCCGCTCTCCGGTCCCCCCTTTTCACAAGGGGGGACGACAGAAGAGACAAGGGGGGACGAGAGAAAAGAGAACCCGGGGGGACGACTGCGGCGGCTCTAGGCGCCGCGGCCGTAGGAGGGGGCGTTGAGTTCCCGGGAGATGTTACGGGCGGATTCGCGCAGGGCGATGGTGGTTTCGTCGGGGACCGGCCATTCGGAGCTGGGCATGACGACCTCGATGGCGCCGATCACCTCGCCGGTGGGGCCGTAGATGGGGGCTCCGAGGCCCGAATCGCCGATCACGGCCTCGTCGCGTTCGGTCGCGATCCCGGTCTCGGCGACCTGGGCCAGCTCGGCGCGGAGCGCATCGGGATCGACGATGGTCTCACCGGTCATGTTGCGGAGCGGGGCGCCGGCGAGGAGTTGCTCGGCATGGCGGGTGTGGAACGCCAGCAGCGCCTTGCCGGCGGCGCAGGCGTGAGCCGGGACGACGATGCCCACCTCGGGCATCTGCCGGGTCCCGTCCGGCCGCGGCTCGTGGTGGATGATCACCACGTCCTCCCACAGCAGCACCCCGACCCGGACCGCGTAGCCGGTGCGGCGGGCGAGCTCCTCTGCCCACCGGAAAGAGCGGGACCGCAGCTCGAGGGTGTCGAGGTAGACGTTGCCGAGCAGCAGCACCGCCGGGCCCAACTGGTAGCGCCCGGAATCCGAATCCTGATCGACCATGCCGTGCTCGGCGAGGGTCTTGATGATCCCGTGGGCCGTGGAGGGGGGAAGCTCGAGCTGCCCGGCGATCTCGGAGAGCGACATCCGGCGGGCGCCCTTGAGGGCGTTGAGTATGCGGATAGCTCGGTCCACTGACTGGATCACGATGGTCCCTCGTTGCCTGTCCGCACCCTACTTGTCGCCCTTCTTGACTTCGGGCAGCGCACTCCATAGTATCAGAAACTGATTCGATATTATCGAATGCTATTCGGGAGGTGCGAACGAGGGACATCCGCTACGACAACCATCGGTGCTGCGATCGAGAGACTTCTGAGGAGGAGCATTGGACGACACGAAGATGGGGCAGAAGCTGCTGAGTGAGGCGATCGGGACCGCGTTCCTGGTCTTCATCGGAGTGGGGTCGGTACCGGCGACGCTGATCGTCAACGGTGACGCACCCTTCACGATGGCGGATCTCGGCATGATTTCGCTGGCGTTCGGAACGATCGTTCTGGCCACCGTGTATGCCCTCGGACACATCTCAGGCAATCACATCAACCCGGCAGTGACCCTCGGCCTCGCCGCCACCGGCAAGTTCCCATGGGTCGACGTTCCCAAGTACATCGCGGCGCAGGTCGTCGGCGCCACCATCGGCGCCATCGCGATCATCGGGGTGCTCAGCACCAAGGCCGTCGACGTCGGTCTCGGGGTCGCCTCATTCGGAGGTGACACCACCCACGTGCAGGCGTTCATCGCCGAGTTCGTCGGCACATTCATCCTGGTCTTCACCGTATTCGGCGTCATCCACCGCAAGGCGGCGGCGGGCTTCGCCGGGGTCGCCATCGGATTCGTCGTGTTCGCCGCGATCATCCCGGTCGCCCCGGTCACCGGCGCGTCGATCAACCCCGCCCGCACGTTCGGCCCGATGCTCGTCTCGCAACTGTGGGGCGGAACGGTCCACTGGTCGCAGCTGGCGACCTACCTGGCTGCCGAGCTGCTCGCCGGCGTCGCCGCCGGGCTCACCTACCACTACATGTCGAAGACGCCGGCGGACGCCGCCCTCGAGAACGCGTAGCCTGAGAGAGGTGCTACTGACATGAAGAAACTCATCAACGAACCCGACGCGGTCGTCACCGAGGCCCTGATCGGGATGCAGGCCGCCCACCCCGAACTGTCGATCGACGTCGAAAAGCAGATCGTCTACCGGGGCGACGCCCCGGTGGCGGGCAAGGTGGGCCTGGTCTCCGGTGGTGGTTCCGGACACGAGCCGCTGCACGGCGGATTCGTCGGCATGGGAATGCTCGACGCCGCCTGCGCAGGCGCGGTGTTCACCTCCCCCACCCCCGACCAGATGCTCGAAGCGACCAAGAAGGTCGACAGCGGCGCCGGGGTCCTTCACATCGTGAAGAACTACACCGGCGACGTCATGAACTTCGACATGGCCGCCGAGATGGCAGCCGCCGAAACCGGCGTTGCCGTCAAGTCGGTCGTGACCAACGACGACGTGGCGGTGCAGGACTCGCTGTACACGGCGGGCCGGCGGGGAGTCGGCGTCACCGTGCTCCTCGAGAAGATCGTCGGCGCCGCCGCCGAAGAGGGCCGCAGCCTCGACGAGCTGGCCGCCCTGGCGACCAAGGTCAACGAGAGCGGCCGTTCCATGGGGATGGCGCTCACCTCGTGCACCGTGCCGGCCGCCGGGAAACCGACCTTCGAACTCGGCGAGAACGAGATGGAGATCGGGATCGGCATCCACGGTGAGCCCGGGCGCTACCGCGAGCCCCTCGGGACCGCGGCCGAGATCGCCCAACGCATCGTCGAGCCGATCATCGAGGACTTCCCGCTGAAGGGCGGCGAGAACGTGCTCGCCTTCGTCAACGGCATGGGCGGAAGCCCACTCATCGAGCTGTACCTGATGTACGGCGAGGTCGCCAAGATCCTCGAGGGTCACGGCGTATCGATCGCCCGTTCCCTGGTCGGCCCGTACATCACCTCGCTGGAGATGGCCGGATGCTCGGTGACCCTGCTCAAGGTCGACGACGAGATGCTCAAGCTGTGGGACGCCCCGGTGAACACCCCCGGCCTGCGGTGGGGAGTCTGACATGACCGACGGCGCGGTTGGTCTCGATGATCTCCACGGCTGGCTCGGCGAGTTCGCCCGTCTCGTCCACGAGAACCGGGAGATGCTGACTCAGCTCGACTCGGCCATCGGGGATGCCGACCACGGCATCAACATGGACCGGGGCATGACGGCGGTCATCGAGGCCATCGCTGCCGCCGAGCTTCCCACCGTCGCAGCGCTGTTCCAGAAGGTCGGGATGACGCTGGTCACCACGGTCGGTGGTGCCAGCGGCCCGCTCTACGGCACGTTCTTCTTGCGATTCGGGACGAATGCCGGTGACGCCACCAGCCTCTCCCCCACCGAGCTCGCCGCCGCGCTGCGGGCCGGTCAGGAGGGGGTGGTGGCTCGCGGGAAGCCGGAACTGGGCGACAAGACCATGTACGACGCCATGTCTCCTGCGATGGACGCCTGCGATGGGGCCCTCGCGGAAGGCGCCGATCTCGGCGAGGCGCTGGCCCGCGCCTCCCAGGCGGCGGCCGATGGTCGGGACGCCACGATTCCGATGCAGGCCCGCAAGGGACGCGCCAGCTACCTCGGGGAGCGATCGGTCGGTCATCAAGATCCCGGAGCGACGTCGACAGCCCTGCTGTTCCAGGCCGCAGCGGACACGCTGGGCTAGACGCCGGTCCGGGAGGGAGTGATCTCCATGGTTGGTCTGGTCGTCGTGTCGCACAGCCCGGCGCTGGCGAAAGCCGCCGTCGAGTTGGCGCTGGAGATGGTCCACGGGGAGCCGCCCCCGATCGCGGTCGCCGCCGGCATCGACGGGGCCGAGTTCGGCACCGACGCGCTCGCGGTGAGGAAGGCGATCGAAGAGGTGGATTCACCGGAGGGCGTTGTCGTCCTCATGGATCTCGGGAGCGCCATCTTGAGCGGCGAGTTCGCCCTCGACCTCGTCGACCCTGCGATGCGGGAGCGGGTGCGCCTCATCTCGGCTCCCCTCGTCGAGGGGCTGGTGGCTGCCGTGGTGCAGGCCGCCGGCGGCGAGCCGGTGGAGGCGGTGGTGCGAGAGGCGATGGCGGGCCTCTACGCCAAGCAGGTGCAGCTCGGCATGGAACCGGAGGCGGTCGAGCAGCCAACGAACGGCGAGGAGGGTGACACCATCACCCTGCGGGTCACC
>JASFUV010000114.1:0-5006 GCA_050050155.1 Acidimicrobiia bacterium
GTGACCGGCGACGGCGACGTCGTCACCAGCGGCGAGGCCGTGTCGGGAGGTCACACCGGCGAGGGGTGACGGACTCGCCGATCGCGTCGTAGGGTGCGGCGATGACCGTTCGTGACGATCACCGCGCCCGGCTCGCCGTCCTTCCCGCCGACGGCTGGGACGCCTACCTCGCTGCCCATTCGGGCCTCCCCGGTCCCCGCGCCAATCTCGAACTGATCCAGGCGGTTGCCGACGAGGGGGACGCGGATCGCTTCCTCCGCTACGCCGCGAGCGAGGACGAATACCTGGCCTGCTGCGGCACGGTGGGGCTCGGCAGGCTCCTCGCCGGGGGTGACGCCTCGGTGACCTCGGAGCTGCACCGCCTCGCCGGTGACGAACGGTGGCGGGTGCGCGAAGCCGCAGCCATGGCGCTGCAACGCGTCGGGGATGCCGACCCCGACGCCATGCTGACCCTGGCGGAACGGTGGGCGGACGACCCCTCCTGGCTGGTACGCCGCGCCGCCGTCGCCGGACCGTGCGAACCCCGGCTGCTGCGGGTTCCTGCCACCGTCGAGCGGGTCCTCGCCGTCCTCGACACCGTCACGGCCGCGGTCGAGACCGCCCCGCCCGAGCAGCGCCGCCACTCCGGCCTGCGGGCGCTGCGCAAGGGGCTCGGCTACTGCTGGAGCGTCGCCATCGCGGCCGCACCGGACCTCGGATTCCCCCGCTTCGCCCGCTGGCAGGGGAGCGACGACGCCGACGTGCAATGGATCGTGCGCGAGAACCTGAAGAAGAACCGCCTCCGCCGCCTCCTCGACGCCAAAGCCTGACACCCCGCCGTTCCACCCATGTTCCTTTCTGTCGTCCCCCCCCCGTGTGAAAAGGGGGGGACCGGAGAGGCACCACCCCTTGGGCGGCGTTCGATCCGAGGGGGGTGTGCGGTGGGTTGGTTGCACCGTGACCCTCCCCGGATCACTCGTCTTCGGCTCGTTCTCCGACCCTCCCTGCACAGCAGGGAGGGTGACAGAGGGGCTCAGCAGGGAGGGCGACAGAAGCCCCAGTCGCTGGGCGGCCCGGCACCCCGGTAGGCTCGCGCCGATGCGTGGGCTCGGTCCTGTCTTCGGGTTGCTCCCGGTGGTCTCCACCATGATCGGTGGCCTTGTCGGCATCCGTCTCCGTGACCGTCTCAACAGCCTCATGGCCCTCACCGGAGGAGTCGTGCTCGGTGTTGCCCTCTTCGAAGTTGCCCCAGAAGCGGTCACCCGGGTCCAGGCGTTCGGCGCCGGCCCCCGCACCATCGGGGTCGCCATGGGGGCGGGTTTCCTGTTCTTTCTCGTCCTGAGCCGCCTCCTCGTCCTCCACCACCGCGACAGCCACGACGTCGCCGCCTCCCACGAGCCGGTCGGCGCCTTGGGGGCGGCCGCCCTCTCGGTCCACTCCCTCATCGACGGGTTCGGGATCGGGGCGGCCTTCGCCCTCTCCACCCGCCTCGGGGTGTTCATCCTCATCGCGGTGGTCGCCCACGACTTCGCCGACGGCATGAACACCGTCACGTTCGTGCTCGCCCAGAAGGGCGACGTCCGCCACGCCCGCCGCTGGCTCATGCTCGACGCCGTCGCTCCCGAGATCGGGGCGCTCATCGGCTCCGCCGTGGTGCTGTCGGGGCGGGTCTTCGGCTTGGCGCTCGGCGTCTACGCCGGCATCTTCCTCATGATCGGCGTCGGTGAGCTGCTCGCCGAAGCCCACCGCGAACCATCGGCGACCCGGCTCGCCCTCACCGTGACCGGGACGGCCTTCATGCTCGTCGTGTCCCTCATCGTCGGCGGCTGAGCCTCCCGCTCCGTCGCCTCACTCGCCGGAGAGGTCGATACGGCGCAGCAGGATGGCGTTGATCGCCACGATCACCGTCGAGACGCTCATCAACAGCGCTCCCACCGCCGGAGACATCACGATCCCTGCTCCGATCGCCACTCCGGCCGCCAGCGGAATGGCGATCGCGTTGTACCCGGTCGCCCAGGCGAGGTTCTGCACCATCTTGCGGTGGGTCGCCCGTGACAGTGTCAGGGCACCGGCGGCGTCGTCCGGGTCGTCCTCCACCAGCACCAGGTCGGCCGACTCGATGGCGACGTTCGTCCCGGCCCCGATCGCCACCCCGAGATCGGCGGAGAGCAGCGCGGGAGCGTCGTTGATGCCGTCGCCGACAAACGCGGTCGGTCCCTCTGCGCGCAGCCTCTCGACGATTTCGGCCTTCTCCTGGGGAAGGACCCGAGCGTAGGTGCGCTCGATGCCGAGTTCGGCGGCGACGGTCTGGGCCACCGCTTCCGCGTCACCGGTCACCATCACCGGGGTGACGCCGAGGCGCCGGAGCCGCTCCACCGTCGTGCGGGCGGAATCCCGGATCTTGTCGGCGAGGGAGAACACCGCCAGTACGGTGCGCTCGTCCATGAGGACCACGGCACTCTCGCCGCGCCGGTCGGCGCCGGCGAGCGCCTCGGAGATCCCGGGAGCGGCGTCCACCCCGAGCTCCTCTGCCCATTCGGGTCTCCCGATGCGCACGGCGCGGCCGTCCACCGTGCCCTCTACCCCCTGGCCCGCCACCGCCGACACGGCGCTCGCCTCGGGGCGCCGGGCCCCGGCCTCGGCGGCCGCGTCGGTGATCGCGGCCGCGAGGGGATGCTCCGACGCCTGCTCGAGTGCGCCGGCGATGACGAGAGCTTCCTGCTCTCCGATGCCGACCGTCGTGATGTCGGCGACCGCGAAGCGGCCCTCGGTGAGGGTGCCGGTCTTGTCGAAGGCCACGAACCGGATGTTGCGACCTCGCTCGAACGCCTCCCGGTTCCGGACCAGGATCCCATTGCGGGCCGAGACCCCGGTGGCGTTCATGTTCACCAGCGGGATGGCGAGCCCGAGGGCGTGGGGGCAGGCGATCACGAGCACCGTCACGGTGCGGGCCACCGCGAACCCGACACTCTCGGAGCTGAACAGCAGCCACGCCGCCATGGTCACGGTCGCCGAGCCGACCGCGATCACCGTCAGCCAGAAGGCGGCCCGGTCGGCGAGCGTCTGGAAGCGGCTGCGGGACCCCTGCGCTTCTTCCACGAGTCGCATGATCTGACTCAAGGTGGTGGCGTCGCCGATCCGGGTCAGCTCAACCCGCAGGGCCCCGTCACCGTTGACGGCACCGGCGATCACCTCGTCGCCCGCCCCTTTGGTGACCGGGCGCGATTCACCGGTGAGGAACGCCTCGTTCATGGACGAGGAACCTTCGATCACGTCCCCATCGGCAGGGACCTGCTCACCGGGCCGGATCAGGATCACGTCGCCGTCGGTGAGGTCGGCGATGTCGACGTCCTCGATCTCGCCGTCTCCGGTCACCCGATGCGCCGTCGACGGCACCATCGCCGCCAGGTGCTCGAGGGCGTTGGACGCGGAGCGGACGCTGCGCATCTCCATCCAATGGCCGAGGAGCATCACGTCGAGGAGGGTCGCGAGCTCCCAGTAGAACGGCGTCCCCTGGGCCCCGAGTGACACCGCGAGGCTGTAGCCGTAGGCGACCGAGATGGCGACCGAGATCAGCGTCATCATCCCCGGCTGCCGCGCCCGCACTTCCCGCAGCCCACCTTTGAGGAAGACGCTCCCGGCGTAGACGAACAGCACCGTCGCCAGGATCGGGTTCACCCAATCGCGTCCCGGGAACGAAGGCGCCTGGTAGTGGAACCAGTCCTGGAACTGGGCCGAGAGGTACAGGATCGGGACGGTGAGCGCCCCACTCACCCAGAGCCGGTCGCGGAACATCTCGGGGCTGTGGCCCTCGTGCTTGTCGTGGCCCTCGTGCTTGGCGTGGCCCTCGTGCTTGTCGTGGTCGGGTGTGTCCGATCGGTGCTGCATCTAGCGCTCCAGATCCGCTCTGCGTTCCAGGTACTCGTCGCGGTCGATCTCGCCGCGGGCGTAGCGGGCGTCCAGGATCTCGAGGGCGCTCGTGGTGGGGCGTTGCGGCGGGGCGCTGGAGCGGGACGCGTTCCACACCACCCACACCACCAGGGTCACGACGAGCGCGAGGAACAGCAAGGAGAAGAGTCCGATGCCCCAGCTCCAGCCGTCGATGTGATGCCAATACACGATGTCGCTCCTCCGATTGTCGTTGCTTCGATTCCCACCGCGCGGGGGATCACAACCGCGTCGTGGGATTGCTCATTTCCACTCCCTTACTACACCTTCCAGCCGACTAGAAGGTCAAGGGGTAAGGTACGGTCATGAAGATCGGAGATCTCGGCCATCGTGCCGCCGTTCCTGCCAAGACGATCCGCTACTACGAGGAGATCGGACTCCTGCCGGAGCCTGCCCGGGCCGCGAACGGTTACCGGGACTACGGCGAGGGCGCCGTCGAGCGCCTCCGGTTCATCCGCGACGCTCAGGCCAGTGGTCTCAGCCTCTCCGAGATCGGATCGATCTTGGAGATGCGGGACCATGGCGAGCAGACCTGTGACCATGTCATCGCGCTACTCGAGCGCCACCTCGTCGACATCGACCGGCAGATCGCCCACCTGCGCGCCACCCGCCGGCTCCTCACCGCCATCACCGGTCGGGCCAAGGCGCTCGATCCCGGAGAGTGCCTCGACCCCCACCGTTGCCAGACGATCTCGCCCCATCCCGACACCGGGGACGTGCCGCGAGCCTCCGGACGTCGCCTTGGCCGATTGCCGTCCATCCGCGGCTAGGCGGGGCCGGGCGCGTCGACCTCCGGATCGCCGTCGCTGGCGCGGATGATGACGACCGGGGCCGGCGTCGACCGACGTGGGGTCGAGGATCGACGGCGAGTCGCCGCTGCAGCCCGTCGGCGCGGCGACGGCGAGGAGGATCAGGACACGGCGCGCCCGACCGCGGGCCCGCCTTCCGAGGCTCGCTGCCATCTCTCCGCTTCTTCTTCGGGTCGCACGCGGTGACCTTCGGCGGGCTTCTACCCCGACGGGCCTTCTTCTACACCTTCGTTCCCGGCGATGGAGGGACGCCGGCCCGGCGACGCTTGG
>JASFUV010000115.1:0-5004 GCA_050050155.1 Acidimicrobiia bacterium
AATACGGTGCTGGCGGCAGTGCAACCCTCCAGCACCCGCTGCTGGAATCGCCGCCCGCCGGCGGTCTCGAGCACCGCGTCCTTCGGTGCCTGCACCGGGCAGAACACCTCCACGTCGATCTGATCGGGGACGAACTCGAGGTCGTGGTAGACGGTCACCGGCGCCCCCGTCAGCTGCAAGCCGTTGGAGAATATCCCGCTGATGGTGTCGACGATCAGGTTCC
Source organism: Acidimicrobiia bacterium (assembly GCA_050050155.1). Classification (GTDB taxonomy): domain Bacteria; phylum Actinomycetota; class Acidimicrobiia; order Spongiisociales; family UBA5794; genus CAYQEC01. The sequence goes on from JASFUV010000115.1 coordinate 224, forward strand.
CGATGTCGGTGGTCGCTGCCACCGTCTCCCGCACCGAAAGCCCCTCCGCCGGATCCAGGGTCTTCACGGTCACTTCGATGTCCGGCATGGCGCCCTCCTCTTCGATGAGACGGAGCCGGACCGCGACCCGGTCGAGCCGGTCCTGCTCCTCGCTGATCCGGTCACTGATCTCGGCCTGCTTGAGCCGCAGCATCCCCCGCAGCTCGGCGCTGCTCAGCTCGTCGCCCAGCACTCGCGGGATCTCCTCCAGGCTCAGTCCGAGGTCCTTCAAGGCGACGATGCGGTTGACGTCCCGCAACTGCGCGGCGCGGTACAGGCGGTAGCCGTTGGCTTGGTCGACGGCAGCGGGCTTCAGCAACCCGATCTGGTCGTAGTAGCGCAACGTCGACACCGACACCCTCGTCAGGTTCGAGAACTCGCCGATCTTGAACACCGGTCCCTGCTCCCTCGTCGCCTTTCCTGCAGTATGAACCATCGACCTACTCGAGGGTCAAGCCCTCGTTGCGCCGCTTCGGTACGGTGGAACCGAAAGGAGGTGACTGATGGCTGCACCCCCGAAACCCACCAACGAGCACCTCGCCGCCCTCCTGGCGCAAATCCGGCGCGAGCTGCACGACCTCGCCGCCGATCAGCGCAAGCTGGCAGCCGACGTCGACCGGCTCGCCCGGGCACTCGCCCGGTGACCACGCGCTCCATGGTGGTTGGAGGAGGAGCGCTCCGGTCGCGCAGGCGGCAACGGTACAGCCGCTCCAATTGGGGGTAGCCCCGCCCTGTCTCCGCCGGTAGCCTTCTCTGCGGAGGGAGAGTTCAATGATCACGTTTTCCGTTGCGCGCCGCGCCCTGTCCTTGCTGCTGCCGGTGGTGTTGGTCGCCTCGTGTTCGGGCAGCGACGAACCGGCCGGCACCACCGACGCCGGCAACCAGACCACGACCACCGCCTCGTCCGGGAGCGAGCAGCCGAGCGGCGAGGCCGGCAGCGAAGCCGACCTCGTGCAGGCCGCCACCGACGCCTTCGAGGCCTTCACGGCGGCCGACAACGAGGCCTGGTTCAACAGCCTGTCTTCCGCCTGCCGGGAACGGCTGGGGTTCGCCGCGGTCGAGGGGTATCTCGACGGGCGCCGCTTCAACATGGACCTCGCCGACATCGACCCCTCGGCGCTGACCGTCGACGACGTCTCCGTCAACGCCGGCGGCTCATCCGCCTCGGTGATGCTGGCCATCTCCGGCGCCGGCGACGCCACCATCGGCGAGTCCCTCCCCCACTCCTGGGTCTACGAGGACGGTGCCTGGCACATGGACGATTGCTCCGACATCGGGGAGTCGCAGGGCGGCCTCGCCGGCTACGGCACCGACCGCAACGACCCCATCCCCTACGGCGGTGTCACCGACGCCAACGGCTGGCTGGTGGCCCTCATCTACATCGCCCCCGACGACGAGGCGACCGTGCTCGACCTCGGCGGCGACCCGGCGCCCGACGGCGCCCAGCTCTTCGTGGCACAGCTGAGCCTCGGGTACAACGGGGCCGAACCGTCGATCACGGTCGGCGACGAGCTCCAGTTCGACATGGTCAACGGCGACACCGTCTACGGCGCCGACGCCGCCTGCGGACTCCCACCCGACCTCGGGATCGACCCCTCTGCCTCGGTGGGCCCGGGCGAGGATGTCAGCGGCGGGTTCATATGCCGGGCCGTCTCCCCCGCCGACGCCGACGGCATGCTGTTGCGGGTCACCCACGTCCCCACCGGCACCGAGTACTGGTTCGACCTCACGCCGCAGTGAGCGCAAGAACCTGATCCGTTGACAATCGGTAGCGGTTGACGTAGCGCCGGATCAGGCCCGAGCCCTCCCGGTACGTGCCCGGTTCGTACCCGTGGTCGAACAGGGCCCTGTCGAGACGGTCCCCCGATTCCGCCGGGTGCGGGACCCCGAGGAGGTGGAGCGCCACTCCCCGCTCCCCCACCGGCCGGTGCGCAAGGGTTGAGGAGTCCTTCGCAAGATACGCGAAGCGATTCGCCTCGTCTGGGCATACGGTGGCGTCACGCAGCCGTCCGAGCTGCCCGATCAGGAGGCCGCACCATGCCCGCTCCCCCGTTCAGCGTCAACCCCATCGGCCGCGTCGTCGTCGATAGAAACGGACACTCACTCGAGATTGACGAGGCCTACCGACCGGCTCTCACGGAGTTGGGCGGCTTCAGCCACGTCAACGTCCTGTGGTGGTGCCATCATCTCGACGAGCCGGCATTCCGGGAGATGACGATCGCCGAGAAGCCGTACAAGGAGGGCCCCGAGCAGGTCGGTATCTTCGCCACGCGATCGCCGGCACGACCCAATCCGATCGCTCTCACTGCCACCCCGATCATCTCGCTCGACGCCGATAGCGGCGTCGTCCAGATTGCCTTCATCGACGCCGACGACGGGACTCCGATCCTCGACCTGAAGCCGTACCTGCCCTGCGCTGACCGCATCCGTGACGCTCACAGCCCGCAATGGTGCGCCGACTGGCCCCAGTGGTACGAGGATTCCGGGTCGTTCGACTGGGGATCCGTGTTCGAGAACGCTCAGTAGCGCCGCAGAGGCCGCACGGGCAGGCAGATGTCGACGACCTCCTTGCCCGGGGTGCTCGCTGCGCGGCCCACGAGGTAGCGCTCGTACGGATAGCCGTCGTCGGGCTCGTACCCGCTGTCGGGCAGCCAGCCGCCAGTGAGCGCACGCCAGGCCTCTCCGTAGTCCTTCTCGCCCAGTTCGAAGTGGGCGACCGCGTAGCTTCCGCCCTCGACCCGCATGCGGCCGATCTCGCCAGAGGCCGGGGTGTCCTCCGGGACGCTGAGGCAGGCACTCACCCGAAGCTTCGCGTCATCAGTGATCATGGGGTCGTCGTGACACACGGTGAGCACCCAGGCTCCCGGTGTCACCAAGCCCCGGGGCTGGGCCCACGTCATGAGGCGATTGAAGGCCTCGGCGAAGACCTCGCCCATTCCCTGGTAGCGGCCGGTGTGACGGACGTACGCCAGCTCCAGGTCCGGCAGCCGCTCGACGGTCACGGTCGCCGTTCCCAAGGTCCCACACCGGACGCTCCAAGTGATGCGCCCCGATTGGGGATTCATGAGCGTGCCGATGATCCCGAAGCTCTCGTCGCGACCGCCCATGGTGCCGAGCGCGTCGCGAATGCTCTCCCCCGGCGCCTTCTCATACTCCTGGTAGCCACCATTCCTCCACTCGGTCGCGCTCATGCCGAAGGCATCCCGAAAGGCGCGGGCGAACGACGAAGGGCTGGTGAACCCGCATCCGGCCGCGATCTCGGTCACCCTCCGCTGCGGATACTGCGGAAGCTGCGTCGCCGCACGCTCGATGCGGATCCGTGTAATGAATCGACTCAGCGTCTCCCCCGCCAGGGCGCTGAACACCCGATGAAAGTGGTAGGGCGAGAAATGGGCCACCTCGGCCAACTTGTCGAGCGTCAGCTCCTCGGCGAGATGCCGTTCGACGTAGTCGACGACGGCGTTGACACGCTCGACATAGATGTGGCGGCGCGCGCTGCTCTCGATACGCCGAACCATCTGGTCATCCGCCATCATGCTCCTGCCCGAGCCACCGGGAGGATACCGACCTCTGAGCTCGGCAACGTGAAGAGCGGCCAGCAAGCGCTGGCAGCCGGTCTCGCCAATCTCGCCCAGGCGCTCGAGAAGTGAGGTAGCTCCATGGTGGTTGTTCACCGCCCTCGTCTCCATCGCCCCGGATGACGAGGCCACCGTGCTCGATTCGGCGGCGATCCTGCTCCGGGTCACCCACCTCCCCACCGGCACCCAATACTGGTTCGACCTCACGCCGCCGGGAGCCGAGGCCGCCGGTGGTAGTTGACAATCAGTAGCGGTTGACGTAGGGTTGCAGGCGCGACCAAGGAGTTCGCCGTGACCGTTGCCGCCTCCCTCACCACGTTGCCACCGGCCAAGGCCGCCGAGGCGCTCGTCAACGAGGGTGCCGCCGATGCCGACTGGCTCGACGCCTTCGCGGACGCCCTCGAGCAGCGCCGCAGCGCCAAGGCCTTCGCACGCGTGCTGCGGGTGTGGGGGCTGAGCCAGGCCGAGGCCGGACGCCGCCTCGGAGTGAGCCGTCAGGCCATCGGCAAGTGGCTGACCGGCGGGGTGCCCGTCGATCGGGAGCCCACCGTCGCCGACCTGGCTGCTGCCACCGACGTGCTCGTCCACTATCTCCAACGCGACCGGATCCCGGCAGTGGTGCAGCGCCCCATTCCCGCCCGCGAAGGCGCCTCCCTCCTCGATCTCATCTCCGAGGGCCGCCACCGCGACGTCCTCGAGACCTGCCGCGCCATGTTCGACTTCCGCCAGGTCCACGGGTGAGGACCGAATCACTGCCGGACGGCCACGAGTGGCTCCGCGTCGCCGACCGCAGATGGCGTGATCCACTCGATCCCGGCTTCGCCGCCGCCCGGGGCGGTCGCTGGAACCCCCCGGACAGCTTCCCCACCCTCTACCTCAACGAGGACGCCGCCACCGCCCGCGCCAACCTGCGAGCGTTCGTCGCCGGCTGGCCGTACGAACCGGAGGATCTCCGCAACGACACCGGCCCGGTCTTGGTGGGTGCGACCCTGCCGCGCCGCCAGCGGGTGGCCGACGTCCACTCCCCCGCCGGGGTAGCCGCCGCCGGGCTTCCCGCCGGCTACCCGCGCCACGATGACGGAACGCTCGTGCCACGAGAGCGGTGCCAGCCGATCGGGGCCGGGGCGAAGGAAGCCGGGCTGCGCGGCGTCCACGCCCGCTCCG
>JASFUV010000116.1:0-4996 GCA_050050155.1 Acidimicrobiia bacterium
CCCGGCGGGTGCTCGAAGCCGTCCAGCCGGGCTGACCCGCCGGCTGGGGTGGGATGGTGTCAGGTGGCGGCGGGGCGGTCGGCCACTTCGATGGGGCCCGCCAGGGCCGCGTTGAGGCCGTCGAGGTCGGCGGGCGGGATCCGGTACTCCTGGTCGCCGGGGGCGCCGGCGGCGACCACCCGGTAGCGGGTGAGGAACGACGTTGCGACGTCGCACCGAACCACCGCGCGACGGCGCGGCCCGTCGTCGGCGAGATGGTGCGCGTGCTCCCAGGTCAGGGCCAGGGCTGTCACCGGATCCCCGGACGCGCCGGGAGAGAAGCGCCGCCACCCGGATTCCTCGATGAGCTGCAGTTCGCCGGCCGCGACCGCGTGGTAGACCGGCATCGTCTGCACCTGGCGCACCTGGGCCTCGTACTGGAGGCGGGAGAAGCGGAACGGGCCGAGCGCCGGGTAGTCGTGGCGCTCCTCGGTCGACCCGGTGACATCCGGGTCGGCGCAGCGTCGCTGTTCGAAGTCGCGCCACACGATGTCGTGATCGGAGATCTCGATCTTGGCGAGCACCGGCCAGCGGATCTCCCCGTCGCACAGCCGGCAGCGCAGCAGGGCCGTCTTCACGCCACACACCTGCCACATTGCCTGGGGGGCGCCGAGGAGGTGATGGCTGGGCCACAGCACCTCGGCCGGCCGCAACCCGGCGTACGAGTCGGCGATGGACGGTGCCTCACCGGGAGCGAGGGCGCCCTCGGCGACCACGACGAGGTCGATGAGGTCGGTGCCGTCGATGACGACGCGGACCTCGTCATCGAGGTCCTCGCCGTTCCCCCACGGCTCGGGGCGAAGCTCCAGGGTGTCCAGCGTCGAAGCGCCGGCCGCTGCGGTCACCCGGGCATTATCCCGCGGAGGGAGCGGAAACGGGTGCACCCGACACCGGCCGAGGCGGGTCGGGTAACGTCCTCGCCACCGAGGAAGGACACCGATGCCCCCGACCACCTGCCCCGCCTGCGGCCACGAGGTTCCCGACGGTGCCGCCACCTGCCCCGCCTGCGGCCACGCTCTCGACGAGGAGTCGGCGGCCTTGGGCGAGACGGGCCCGGCCCGACCCTGGGGGAGGGCGATGCTGATTGGCGCCGCCGCCGTCGTGCTCGGATCGTTCCTGCCGTGGGCGACCGTCTCGACCTTCATCGGCAGCGTGAACGTCTTCGGTACCGAAGGGGACGGCGTCCTCACCCTGTTCATCGGCGCCGTGCTCGCCTTCGTCGCCTTCCGCGCCCTGAGCCCAGGCATCACGCGTGGCGCCACCATCTTCGCCATCGTCGCCTGCCTCATCCTGTTCGCCATCGCCCTCTACGACTTCATCGACATCCAGCGGGTGGCGTCGGACCTGTCGAGCGTCTCCGACGACGTCGCCTCCGCCTCGGTCGGGTACGGGCTGTGGATCGTGCTCATCGGCAGCGCGGTGGCGACGGTGGGATCGTTCGGCATCCTCCGGAAGCAGTGGGAGTCGTGAGGCTCCGCGCCGCACCGGTCGGGCTGGCGCTCCTGGCGTTGCTCGTCGCCTCCTGCACGGAGGCAGGGCCCGCGGCCACCACGACCACTACCACCACGACGGCCTCGACGACGACGGCGCCCGCTTCCACCACGACGCAGGCGCCGGAGTGCGGCCTGATTCCCGAGAGCGCCCGGGCCGCGGCGCGCCGCGAGGTCGATGAGGGCCGCAGTGTCGGGATCGTGATCGGCGTCGTGAGCCCATGCGGGAGGGAGTTCTTCGGGTACGGCACCACCGAGGCGGGTGGCGGCGCGCCGGTCGACGAGGACACCGTGTTCGAGATCGGATCGACCGGGAAGGCCTTCACGGGGGTGCTGTTGGCCGACATGGTGCAGCACGGCGAGGTGTCCCTCGGCGACCCGATCGAGGAATACCTCCCCGACGACGTCGCCGCCCCCACCTTCGAGGGACACTCCATCACCCTGGAGGATCTGGCGACCCACACCTCGGGGCTCCCGACGATGCCGTACAACTTCGCCCCGGCGGACGAGTTCCGGCCCTACGTCGATTACACCGTCGCTCAACTCGGCGCCGCCGTATCCCGCGTCGAACTCACCGAGGAGCCCGGCACCGTCTACGAGTACTCGAACCTCGCATTCGGGCTGCTCGGGTACCTGCTGTCGCGGCACAGCGGTGAGGACTACGAGCAGCTGGTGGAGACCGTCATCGCCGGCCCCTTGGGGATGCCCGACACCGCGGCCACCCTGACCCCCGGCATGGAGGAGCGTCTCGCCACCGGCTACCGCGACGGGCGGCGCATGCCGCTGTGGGAGAACCCGACGCTGGCCGGCGCAGGCGACCTGCGGTCGACGGCGCGTGACATGGTGACGTTCCTCGCCGCCAACGTCGGGTTGGCGGACACGCCACTCGCCCCGGCGATGGAGGCGAGCCACGCTCGCCGGTTCCTGATCGGGCCCTCGCTCAGCACCGGGCTCGGCTGGCACATCCGCACAGAGGACGGCCCCGAGATCGTCGAGCAGCACGGCGCCACCGGCGGCTACTGGTGCTTCGCGGGCCTCGTCGAAGACACCCAGACCGGCGTCGTCGTCCTCGCCAACACCTTCAACGACGTCGACCAGATCGGCCTCGACATCCTGCGCGGTGAATCCTGAAGTGCGTCCCGCGACGTCAGAGCGGGGCGTGGAAGACGACCCGGTCCTCACCTGGGCCGCGGTAGTCCCGCACCACGGGGATGCCACGCTCGTTCGGCTCGCCGAGGAGCTGCATCCCGAGTCGGCGGTGGAAGGCGATCGACTGGGCGTTGTCGGGGGTGGTGACCGCCTTCATGGCGGTGCACTTGCGGGCCCGGGCCAGGTTCATGAAATGGGCGTAGAGGTGGCTGCCGAGCCCCTCGCGCTGGCGGGAGCGGCGCACCCCGATGAGGTGGACGTAGGCGACCGGCTCGGTGGGGGAGAAGAAACCGAACAGGTAGGCGACGACCGTGCCGTCCTCCTTCATCACGAAGGCGGTGTCCCCGAACTCGTGGATCAGGAACGGGTGGTGAAGGGGCAAGGTGCGGTCACTGCCCCAGAAGTCGACGATGTCACGCAGGATCTGGTCGAAATCCGCCTTGGTGCACTGGGTGATCTCCACGAGGGATGACCTCCGTGTCGCGATGGGGGCCGAGCGCCGTTGCTCTCCATTCTCGCACCGCGCCGGCCGCCGGTGGGGTCGACGTGTCACCCGGCATCAGGCGTCGAGACGGGAACGGATCTCCCGCTCGTACTCCGGGAAGTAGCGGCCGATCACCGGCAGGTCGAAGCGCGACAGGATGGACTCCTTGGGTTCCCGTTCCAGCAGGAACTCGAACGACGCTGCGATCATTCGTTCCGCCCCGGCGCCACCGCCGAGTCGCTCGACGTCGGCGGGCGAGGCGGTCACCTCGTGGCGGCTCACCCCGGCGCCGTCCGCCACCTCGACCCGGTAGCGGTCGTCGCCGAGGGCGGTCACGTCGATGATGCTCATGTCGCCTCCTCACTCGGGCGAGATTCCGGCATCGTAGGGACGGCGACACGCGAAGCCGCCATCGTCGCCGGACGCGTCGGATAGCATGGCGACCCGGCGAACGACTCCGAGGGCATAGGGAGGGAGATTCGCCGTGAACCGCCTCTCCACCGCCTCGAAGGGAACGAGCATGACCACCATCGTTGAAGAGGCTCCCGTCATCGCCCGCGGCTCGGTCACGGTCGATGCCTCGCCGGAGACGGTGTGGGCCACGATCAGTGACATCGCCCGCTGGCCGGAATGGAACCCCGACGTCACCGCCGCCCGGTTGGAAGGGCCACTGACGGCCGGTACCCGGTTCACGTGGAAGGCGGGGCCCGGGACCATCCGCTCCACGCTGCTCCAAGTCGAACCGTCCCGCATCATCGCCTGGCGGGGAGAAACCATGGGCATCGGCGCGGTCCACATCTGGCGCATCGAAGCCGGCGACGACCGCGTCACCCTCAGCACCGAGGAATCCTGGACCGGGCTCCTGCCGAGACTGCTGCGGCGCCTCATGCAGCGACGGCTCGACGCCGCCATCGAGGCCGGCCTCGCCGCCGCCAAGGCGCGGGCGGAAGCCACCCGGTAGGCGGCCGTGGTCGGGCCCCGCCGCAAGAATCGCCTCCGAGCCGCGCCAACCCTGCTAGCGTTCCGCCCGCCGTACCGGGTGGAGGCCAGCGAACCATCGCTTCCCCGGTAGTCACACGGCCCAGGTTCTCACCCGGTTGGACCGCCTCTTCGGCCGATTCTCGATCCCACAGGCGATTGTCGCCGCATGGTCGAGCGAGACATCGGCACAATCCAGCCAACGTCGCCCCCAATGGGGCCAGGAGTCATCATGTCACCCACCTTTGCCCAACTCGGGCTGCCCGAGCCGCTCGTCTCCGCCCTCGCCAAGGGAGGCATCACCGAGCCGTTCCCCATCCAGGCCGCCACCATCCCCGACGCCCTCGAGGGCCGCGACGTCTCCGGCAAGGCACCGACCGGGTCGGGCAAGACCCTCGCCTTCGGGCTGCCGCTCCTCACCCGGACCGATCGGGCGGGCCGCTACCGGCCCCGGGCGCTGGTCCTGGCACCGACCCGGGAACTCGCCGCCCAGATCAAAGCGGAGCTGGCCCCGCTGGCCCGCGCGGTGCGCCGCTCCGTGACCGCCGTCTACGGAGGCGTCGGCTACGGACCACAGAAGACGGCGCTGCGCAACGGCGTCGACGTCCTCGTCGCCACGCCCGGGCGCCTCGAGGACCTCATCGAGCAGGGCTCCCTCGATCTCGACGAGGTCGACTTCGTCGTCGTCGACGAGGCCGACCGCATGGCCGACATGGGATTCCTGCCCGCGGTGCGGCGCATCCTCGATCGGACCGCCGACCGCCGCCAGACGCTGCTGTTCTCGGCCACCCTCGACGGCGACATCGCCGTCCTGAGCCGCGACTACCAGCACGATCCGGTCCGGCACGAGGCGGGG
>JASFUV010000117.1:0-4985 GCA_050050155.1 Acidimicrobiia bacterium
GCTACTCGCCCCGCTCCTCGACGAGCGCGACGGCGCGGTTTCCGGCGAGGTGTGGGCGGTGGAAGCGTCGCCTGCGGCCCGGGCGGCGCTGGCACAGATCCTCCCGCCGCCGAGAGTCGTGGACACGATGGGCGCCCTGCCGCGCTCGCTGCACGGAGTGGTGATCGCCAACGAGCTGCTCGACAACCTCCCGGTGGCGCTGGCGAGCCGGCGGCAGGACGGCTGGGCCGAGCTGCGGGTCACCGTCTCCGGCGACACGCTCGCCCTCACGCCGGTCCCGCCCCGCCCCCACGTGGCGGCGTGGGCGGTCCGGTACGGCGGCGCCAGCCCGGTGGGCGGCCAGGTCGAGGTGGAGCAGGCGGCTGCGGAGTGGGTGACGGCAATGGTGGGTCGCCTCACCGCCGGCACCCTCGTCGTGGTCGACTACGGCGGGACGTCCGGGGAGCTGGCGCATCGGCGTGCCGAGGGCACGCTCCGCACCTACCGGGGCCACCACCTCGGTCCGGACCCGCTGCTGGAGCCGGGCGCCACCGACGTCACCGTCGATGTCGACTTCACCGCGATGCGAGACGCCGCCGAGGCCGCCGGCGCGACGGTGACGGTGTTGCGCCAGGACGACTTCCTCACCGAGTGGGGTCTGCGCGAGGCGGTCGACGCGCTCCGGGCCCGCGAGGCGGAATGCGCCCGGGCCGGGGACACCATCGGACAGCTCCGTGCCCGCGACGAGCGCATCGGCGCCGAGACCCTGCTCCATCCCCGGGGCCTCGGCGACTTCCGGGTCCTCCTCGCCCGCGTCTGACCGAACCGTGGGCTCCCCGCCACGGAAACCATGTCCCTCAACCCAGGGTTGCAGTACACGGATACCGTGGTCCACAGCCCACGGTTCGACCCGGTTGCTATCGCCGCGCGCTGGGTACACTCGGATCACTATGACGAACAACCTCAAGACCGTCTTCCTCCTGGGCCTGCTCGGCGGGCTCTTCGTCGCCGTCGGGGCCCTGCTCAATGGTCAGCAAGGCGCCCTCATCGCCCTCGGCATCGCCGTCCTCTTCAACTTCGGGGTGTACTTCTTCTCCGACAAGCTCGCCCTCAAGGCGGCCCACGCGGTGCCGGTCGAGGAGCACCAACTCCCCAGCGTCTACACCATCGTGCGCTCCCTGGCGCAGCGCGAGAACATGCCGATGCCGAAGATCTACCTCATCGACACCCCGCAGCCCAACGCCTTCGCCACCGGGCGCAACCCGCGGCACGCCGCCGTCGCCGTCACCCGCGGCATTCTCGATCTGATGAACAACCAGGAGCTCGAAGGGGTGCTGGCGCACGAGCTGTCCCACGTCCGCAACCGGGACATCCTCATCGCCACCATCGCCGCCACCATCGGCGCCGCCCTCTCCTTCCTGGCCCGGATGGCGTTGTGGGGCGGCATGGGCCGCCGCCGCGACAACAACAACCCGATCGGCCTTGTGGTGGGACTGCTCGCCATGATCCTGGCGCCGATCGCCGCCATGATCATCCAGATGGCGATCAGCCGCTCCCGCGAGTTCCAGGCCGATCGCAGCGGGGCGCAGCTCACCGGGTCGCCCCTCGCGCTCGCCAGCGCCCTCGAGAAACTCGAGGCGGGCACCCGCCAGGCCCCGATGCGGGTCGATCCTGCGGTGTCGCAGTTGTTCATCGCCGACCCGATGAAGGGATTCGGGAACCGGCAGCGGGGAGGCGGCGGAGGCTGGACCCGCATGTTCAGCACCCACCCCCCGATCCCGGAGCGGGTCGACCGGCTCGAGAAGATGGCGATGGGAATCCGCTGAGCCCGGGTCCCGCCGGCGCCGGGGTGCACGTCCCGGCTTCAGATGGACGCCGCCTTCGGCCGATATCCATGGGATGGTTGCACGAGGGCGGATCCGGCGCCGCATGCCGGTGGTGGGTGCGGCGCTGTTGCTGCTCTCCCTTTCCCCGGCCGCGGGACGCGCCGCGGCCGTCCCCGCCGATCCTCCCACCGGAAAGGCCTCCACCGAGGTCTTCGAGGGGAACCCCCATCTGGCCCTGGTCGCCCGTGACCTGCTCGAGGCGCGCCGGCTCGCCGCGGTGGGAGCGCCCGCCATCGCGGTGGCGGCCGCAACGGATGCGGTGACGGTGGCGGGGGAGGCGCCCCTCATCGAGATCCGGCTCGACCGCGGCGACGCCGCCACCGTCGGCGGCACCGCCGCCGCGGCAGAGGCGATCGGATTCGACACCGTGGCGGCCTATCCCGGGGCCGGTGTGATCGTCGGCACCGCCGGGCTCGACCGGCTCGACGACCTCGCCGCCCTTCCCGGGGTGGCGGTGATCCGCCCCGTGTCGGACCCCTTCCTCGCCGGTGGTCTCACCGTCAGCCAGGCCGACGTCTCGATCAACGCCGACGACGCCCGCGCCGAGTTCGGCGTCGACGGGTCGGGCGTCACCGTCGGGGTGATCTCCGACACGTTCAACACGACCCTGGGCGGCACCGTGATCGGCAGCGGCTGTGAGACCACGGTGACCGGGATGACGAACCAGACCAGCGGGGACCTGCCGGCGGCGGTGGGGCTGCTCGACAACGGCGGTTCCGGTACCGACGAGGGCGCCGCCATGGCCGAGCTGATCGCCGACCTCGCTCCCGGGGCCGACCTGATGTTCCACACCGCGTACGGCGGCGAGGCCGGGTTCGCCGCCGCGATCGACGAGCTGGTCGCTTGCGGCGCCGACGTCATCGTCGACGACGTCATCTACTTCGCCGAGCCCATGTATCAGGACGGCCTCGTCGCGCAGGCGGCACAGGCGGCGGTCGATGCGGGCGTTCCCTACTTCTCATCGGCCGGAAACCAGGCGACGTACGGCGTCGAGGCCGACTACGTCGATGTCGATCCGGCGAGCGACGGTCTCACGGTGGGCCCGGACTTCCACGACTTCGGCGGCGACGGGTTCGCCGCGGTGACGATCCCGGCCGGCGTCGGGGTGCGGTTCGTCCTGGAGTGGGACCAGCCGTTCTCGGGCACGCTCGGCCCCGGGTCGGCCGTCGACCTCGATCTGTACCTGTTCGACGCCCCCGATCCCGAGGCGTCGGTGGTGGCGCTGGGGGGCAACTTCCAGGGCTGCTCGGCCTCCGCTCCTTCCGGCGATCCCTACGAGATCCTCACGTACCGCAACACCACCGGTGCCTCCCGCACCTTCTACCTCGGCGTCGACCACTACTGCGGGTCGGAGGACGTGGCGTTTCGCATCGCCAGCTACGGATACGGCACCTCCATCACGGCGCTCGGGTTCGAGAGCGGAATCTTCGACGACCCGCAGATCTACGGCCATGCGGCCGCAGAGGGCGTCGCCGCGGTCGCGGCAGTCTCCTACCGGGAGATCGACAGCGGCGGCGCCCTCACCGGGGGTCCTGGGATCGACGTCGAGCCCTTCAGCTCGGGAGGGGGTGACCTTCCCTTCGTCTTCGACGGTAACGGGAACCCCCTTGGCGGCGGTCCGGTCACCCGCTTCAAGCCGGAGCTGGCGGCACCCGACGGCACCAACACCACGTTCTTCGGCAGCGACACCGACGGCGACAGCTATCCCAACTTCTACGGGACGTCGGCGGCGGCGCCGCACGCCGCCGCGGTGGCCGCCCTGGTGCGACAACTCGACCCGGAGCTGACACCGGCCCAGGTCGTCGCCGCCCTCCAGGCCGGCGCGATCGATATCGAGGCCGCGGGGCGCGACGCCCTGGCGGGCGACGGTCTGATCGATGCCCGCGACGCCCTTGCCGCCGCCCTCGTCCTCGACACCACAGACCCGACGTGGCCTGCCGGCAGCGCCGTCGCCTTCAGCGCGGTGACCTCGACGGGCGCCCATGCCGCCTGGACCGCCGCCACCGACGACGTGGCGGTCACCGGCTACGAGGTCTTCGTCGACGGTGTCTCGTGGGCGACGACGGCTGCCACCTCGGTCGACCTCACCGGCCTCGCCTCCGGGACCAGCTCCACGGTGCGGGTGGAGGCGACGGACGCCGCAGGGAACGAGTCGTCCGGCGGACCCACCGGCTCGGTGACGACGCCGGCGTCCCTGTCCCCGGGAGGTTCCTTCACCGACGACGACGGAAACGTCCACGAGGGCACCATCGAAGCCATTGCCGCGGCGGGGATCACGTTGGGGTGTAATCCGCCGGTGAACGATCGGTATTGCCCTGAGGTGGCGGTGACGCGGGGGCAGATGGCGGCGTTCCTGGTGCGGGGGTTGGAGCTGAGTGACGATGGGGGCGGGAGCGGGTTCGTCGACGTCGGCGATTCGGTGTTCGCGGAGGACATCGCCCGGCTGGCGGCGGCGGGGATCACGTTGGGGTGTAATCCGCCGGTGAACGATCGGTATTGCCCTGAGGACCCGGTGCGGCGGGACGAGATGGCGTCGTTCCTCTCCCGCGGTCTCGATCTCGCCCCGATCACCCCTCCGGGGTAGCGGGGGGTGCCGTCGCGACGGGCTCCCGGCTTGTCTGATGGGGCCGCGGTTGGGCTAACGTACGGTCCCGCTGCGGCAAGATCCGGCTGGGATGCCCGAGCGGCCAAAGGGAGCAGACTGTAAATCTGCCGGCTGATGCCTACGGAGGTTCGAATCCTTCTCCCAGCACTGTGGAGTAGTCTCCACCAGACACTGCCCTCTTAGCTCAGTGGTAGAGCGCCGCCATGGTAAGGCGGAGGTCCTGGGTTCAATCCCCAGAGAGGGCTCGGCGCACCGGCAGCCGTCTGCCGGTCGGCCGCAGGAGTGTGCGACGTGACGCGAGACTCCACGCGGCGGCGTAGCTCAGTTGGTAAGAGCGCTCGACTCATAATCGAGAGGTCGGCGGTTCGAGTCCGCCCGCCGCTACGCACAGAGACGAGCACCATCAGAAGGAGATCGTTGGTATGGCCAAGGCGAAGTTTGAGCGGACGAAGCCGCATGTGAATGTGGGGACGATGGGTCATATCGATCATGGGAAGACGACGTTGACGGCTGCG
>JASFUV010000118.1:0-4979 GCA_050050155.1 Acidimicrobiia bacterium
GGCGGCCTGCGGGTTCTCCCCGACGGAGCGGACCTCGAGGCCCCAGCGGGTCCGGAAGAGGAGCCACCAGGTCAGCGGGATGAGGGGGTACAGCAGGTAGGTGGGCCAGGTCTGGCCGAACAGCGCCGGACCGAGGAGGGGGATGTCGGACAGCAGCGGGATGTGCAGGAAAGCCGCCCGCTTCGCGATCGGATCGAGGATGCCATTGAAGTAGCCGGCGATCCCCGCCACCAGGACATTGGCGGTGAGGCCGACCACGAACTGGTCTGCGGTGAGGCGGTGGCTCATGTTGGCTTGGATCCACGAGATGAGGAAGCCCCCTGCGATACCTGCCAGGAGGGCGAGGGCGGTGGATCCGGCGTAGTGGTAGGCGACGGTGCCGGTGAAGGCCCCCGCCAGCAGCGATCCCTCCACGGAGATGTTGATGGTGCCGGCCTTCTCCGCCACCAGCTCGCCGAGGGCGGCGAACGCCAGGAAGGCGCCGAGGCGCACCGCGCTCTCGTACATGGTGCCGCTTCCGAAGATGTTCACGATCGCATCGAAGAAGCCGTCCACGATCATGCCTCCCGTGTGGCCCGCGCCCGGGCCTTCTTGCGGTCACGGATGAACTGGATCGCCGGCGGCACCAGCAGCGCCAGCAGGAGGAGGGCCTGGACCACGTCGACGATCTTGCGGTCCACCCCGGTCGCCGCCAGGAAGCCGCTCCCGGTGCGGAGGGCGGCGAAGAGCACGGCCATCGGGATCGCCACCAGAGGCCGGCTGGCGGCGAGCAGTGCCACGAGCAGGCCCTGCCATCCGATGTTCTGCGAAAAGCCCGTGGTGAGGCGGAACCCGGATGATCCTCCGGTCAGCATCACCGCGCCCGCGAGGCCGGCGAACCCGCCGGAGAGGAACAGCGCCAGGCTCCCGGTGCGGCGGGCGGACACCCCGATCTTCTGCGCCACGTTGGGGTTGTGGCCGAGGAGCCGGATCCGGAAGCCCCAGACGGTGCGGGTCAGGGCGAAGGCGAGGATGAGGGCGAGGACGACGCCGATCAGGATCCCGAGGTTGAACTCGTTGCCGAAGATGCGGATCACCGGGAGGCGGGTGTCTTCCCCGAGGGCGGCGCTGGAGATGGCACGGCTCGGTCCGGTGGCGTCGAGGTCCCGCAGCAGCCAATCGGTCGTGACCGCGTAGCCGACGATCTGGAGGGCGATGAACACCAGCAGCAGGGTGGAGATGACCTCGGGGACGCCCCGCCGGAAGCGCATGATGGCGGAGAGCCCGGCGTAGCCGCCCCCGGCGGCGAACGCCATGACCAGTCCGAGCACGAGGAGCAGCGGGCCGGGACCCGCCAGCTTGGTGCCGACCCAGGCCATGGCGAGGGCCCCCATGAGGAGCTGGCCTTCCTGGCCGATGTTGAAGAAGCCCGCCTTGACGCCGACCACCATGCCGAGGGCGACGAGCAGCATCGGGGCTGCGATCACGAGGGTGTCGCCCCACCGTCCGGGGGCGAGGAAGGCGCCGTCGAGGAGGGCCTTGAACATCTGGATCCACGAGTTCCCCGTGACCGCCACCAGCAGCCCGGAGACGGCGACTGCGCCGCCGATGCTGAGGACGTAGAGGATCACCATCTCGCCGAGGCGACGCCACCGGTTCTCCTCGACGTACTCGGGGGCGGTGTCGATCACAAGGACGGTGGGATCCATGTCGGTCATCGGGCGTCCTCCTCGGCGGTGGTGGAGCCGCCGATGAGCAGCCCGAGGCGCTGCATGTCCATCTCGGCCCGCGCCATCTCACCGATGATCTTGCCGCGGTAGGCGACCACGATGCGATCGGAGAGGGCGGCGATCTCCCCGAGGTCGGTGGAGAGCAGCAGGACCCCGATGCCGTCGTCGGCGGCCTGGCGGAGCCGATCCCCGATGTATTCGATGGCGCCGACGTCGAGGCCGCGGGTGGGCTGGTGGGCGACCAGGATCTTGGGGGAGACGGACATGGCGGCGGCGAGGACGACCCGCTGCTGGTTCCCGCCGGAGAGCTGCCCGAGCGGCATGTCGGGGCTGGGGCAGTGGATGTCGAAGTCTTCGATGAGGTGCTCGGCGCGTTCCCGGATGGCGTGGGCGTCGAGGATGCCGGTCGAGGCGACCTGGCGGAGGCAGCCGAGCATGAGGTTCTCGGCGATCGACATCTCCGGAACGCACCCGGAGTGGTGTCGGTCGGCGGGGATGACGGCGACGCCGGCGTCGAGCATGGCGCCCGCCTTCCCGGCGGGGATCCGGGCGCCGTCGATGATCACCTCGCCCGACGCGAGCGGGATGAGGCCGGCGAGGACACGGGCCAGGGTGGTTTGCCCGTTGCCTTCGACCCCGGCGACGCCGACGACCTCACCGGGCCGGAGGTCGAGCGTCATCCCGTCGAGGAGGAGCTCGCCGTCGGCTCCCCGCGCGGTGGCGCCGCGGACCTCCAGGATGGGAGGCGTGTCGGTGGTGTCGGTGCTGGCGGTGGCGGCGAGTTCGGTGCCCGACACGTTGCCGATGGCCGCGGCGGTGGCTCCGGTGCGGAGCGTGACGTCGCGGCCCACCATGGCCCGGGCCAGGGAGGGAGCGTCGGCGTCGGCGGTGGTGACCCGGTCGACCACCTTGCCGTCGCGCATGATGGTGACCCGGTCGGTGGCTTGGAGGATCTCGTTGAGCTTGTGACTCACGAGGGCGACGGCCCATCCTTCACGGTGGACTCCTTCGGCGAGGACCCGGAACAGCTGTTCCGATTCCGCCGGGGTGAGCACTGCGGTGGGCTCGTCGAGGATGATGATGCGCGGCTCGTGCCGGAGGCACTTGATGATCTCGACTCGCTGGCGCAGACCGGCGGTGAGGTCACGCACTCTGGCGTCGGGATCGACGTGGAGCCCGTACTTCTCGGTGATCTCGACCACCCGGGCTCGGGTGGTGGCCGGATCGAGCGCCCCTCGTTCTCCCAACGCGACGTTCTCCCACACCGTGAGGGCGTCTACCAGGCTGTAGTGCTGGTGCACCATGCCGATGCCGCGCCGGGCAGCGTCGACCGGGTCGAGGATGCGGCACGGCTCCCCGTCGAGCATGATCGACCCGCTGTCGGGGATGGCGAGCCCGATGACCATCTTCATCAGGGTGGACTTGCCGGCGCCGTTCTCACCGAGGATCCCGTGGATCTCGCCACGGCGCAGCGCCAGATCGACGTGGTCGCAGGCAACGACGCGCCCGTAGCGCTTGGTCATGCCGCGCAGTTCGAGGGCAGCGAGGCCCTCGTCTCTGTCCACCTCGAGGGTCATGGTTCCTTCCTCATCGTGGGTGGCTGCGATGGGCGCCCGGGGAGGGGGGACCGGGCGCCCATCTGCGGCACGTCTCAGATCAGGAGTAGGCCTCGGCGAGAATGCTGCCGATCTTCTCGGCGAAGTCGCCTGCGCCGATCCTGGCGTTGAACTCGTCGAGCATCTGGATCTGCTCCGGGGTGGCGTCGCAGAACTCGGCTCCGACCTGGGGGTCGATGCCCACCGTGAAGAAGCGGGCGCCGCCCTCTTGCGCTTGTCCGGAGAGGATCTCCGAGAAGAGCGGTTCCAGATAGTCGCCGGCGTCGAACTTGACCTCGAAGTCGTACGTCAGGTCGTCCCGATCGCATCCCTTGGCGGAACCGGCGGTGTTGACGATGAGGCCGTCCTCGTTGGCGAGCTGCACGATGGCCTCGTGCGCGCCGCCGAGGAACGGGTACACGGCGTCTGCGCCGTTCGCCACGGCGTTGGTGTACGCCTCGGTGGCACCCGCCGTGTTCCCGAAGTCATACGGGAACGCCCCGGTTGGGATGTAGGTGGCGGTGAACGTAGGGTCGACCTGGGCCAGACCGAACTCGAAGCCCCAGAAGGACTCGTATTCGAAGGGAAGGTCACAGCAGCCGAGGAAGGCCACGCTGTCGCCGCCCCGCTCCTGCAGCAGCAGCCCGGCGGCGTAGCCGGCCGAGATGTTCAACTCGGCGCCGCTGTCGGCGCTGCGGAGGAGGCCCGGAGTGTCGGCATATCCGGAACCGCAGTTGCAGTACCAGAAGATGTCGTCGTAGGTCGTGAACAGGTCTTCGTTGTCCCGTGCCACCGCCTCGGATCCGATGGCGATGATATCGACGTTCTGCTGGGCCAGGTTCTCCAGCTCGGCGCGGGAGTTGGCGGTGTCGATCTCGTCGACCACGATCGGGTCTTCGTACCCGCCCGCTGCCGAGATGGCTTCGACCCGCTCGACCAGGGCCTGGTAGTAGGCGCCGTCATCACGGGGGCCGTCGGTCGCCACTCCGATGACGACCTTGCCGTCGCCGTTGAAGTCGGCGACGCCATAGTCGGGAGCGGAGGTGGTCGTCGCTTCCGTGGTGTCGACCGACCCGGCTGTCGTTGTCGTTGCCTCGGTCGTGGTGGACGCCGCGGTGGTCGTCGTCTCCTCAGCGTCGCCCCCATCGCTACAAGCCGCAACCACGAGTGCCAGGGCCAGAGCGAGGGCAAGAACTCCTCGCTTCCTGCCCGACATGTGATTCTTCATGCGTAGGTACCTCCGAATCGAGCTTGCGTGTCGTCGAGGTCGTGGACGCCGCCACCCGGCTCAGAGGAGAGAGACCCTGGCGCCGTGGTCCGGGCATCCGATGGTGTTCCCTCTATCGCACTCCTTAGTGGACTGACGGTCAGACCACCTTGCCTTCACGATAGTGAATGGGAGCGGCTACGTCCAACCCATGTCAGGATGAATCAGGAGCGTGCGGAACCGCGGCGCGACTACGGCGGAGGGCGGGTCTAGGAGCCGGCGGTCTTCATGGCGGCGTACGCCTCGTACCCCTCCGTGGTCGTCGGCCGGCGTCCCAACCGGCTCATCCGACCCTGCACCGGGCCGAGGTGATGCTCGACCGCCTCGAGCATCGTGGGGGTGTCCCGGGCCACGTAGGCCTCGGCGATGGCGCGATGCTCGGCGGCGGACCGGGCGATGGCGGCGGCG
>JASFUV010000119.1:0-4972 GCA_050050155.1 Acidimicrobiia bacterium
CGCACGGTGCCTCGGCGATGCAGAGGCCGAGGATGAGATCCTCGTCGGCGAAGTCGCCGAGCCCGGTGACGCCGGCCGGGTTCCCCGGCGGCACTGCGATGTCCAACTCGTTGCCGGCGAATGGGGCCGGATCACGGGCGGCTCCCGCCGCCACCACCTGGTCCATGGTGGCGGTGTTGGCCGAAGCGAAGACGTCGGCGGGGGCGCCTTCGAGGATCTGGTCGCGCAGTGAGGAGCTGGAGGCGAAGCTGAGGGTGACCTCCACCGCGGGGTGCGCCTCCTCATAGGCGGCGGCCTGGGCGGTGAAGGCGTCGGTGAGGGAGGCGGCGGCGAAGACGAGGAGCTCGTCGTCGGGCGGCTCCCCGGAGCTGCAGGACGCCCCGAGCAGGGTCACGATCAACGCTGCACTCAGGAGGAGCCTGCGCATGGCCGTGCCGCCCTTTCCACTAGTCTCAGTGAGACTACCGGGGAGGGCGCATGGCGGCGAACGCGACGGACACCCGCTCGGCGCGGAATCACCGGGACCCGGCGCCGTCGCTCACCGAACACGTCGTGCTGGCAGTGCTGGGGGAGGGGCCGGCCCACGGGTTCGCCATCGCCCGCGAGCTGTCGGCCGGGGGCGAGATCGGACGGGTGTGGACGGTGCGGCGTCCCCTCGTCTACCGGGCTCTCGACCGACTCGTGGCAGGTGGGCTCGCCGCCCCACACGGCACCGAGCCCGGCGACGCCGGACCCCGCCGTACCGTGCTGCGGCTCACCGGTACGGGACGGGCCGTGCTCGACGGCTGGCTGGAACGCCCCGTGGCCCACATCCGGGACCTGCGGGTCGAGTTCCTCCTCAAACTGGTGTTCCTGCGCCGGGCCGGGCGGCCCATCCACCCCCTGGCGGCGGCGCAACGGGACGCCCTCGCCCCCACCTTCGCCGCCTTGCAGCAGGGGAGCGGGAACGACGAGATCGGCATGTGGCGCCGCCACACCGCCGCCGCGGTCGCCGCATTCCTCGACGAGGTTCTGGCCGGGACCTGACCGGGCCGCCGCCTGGACCGGCGATCTCCCGCCATCGCAGGGCCGGCGCGCTAGCTTCGAGGGGTCAGCGAACCACAACTGCGGGAGAGGGACCATGCAGTTCGACTTCCCATTGTCCGAACTCGAGACCTACCGCCCCGAGGTGCAGGAACCGGAGGATTTCGACGACTTCTGGACCGAGCAGCTGCGGATGGTCGCCAAGTACCCGCTCGACGCCACCTTCGACGAGGTCGCCGGTCCCCTTCACACGGTGGATGTGCTCGACGTGTCCTTCAACGGCTACGGCGGCGACCGTATCCGGGGCTGGATGCTGCTCCCGCTCCATCGCGCCAAGCCGATGCCCACCATCGTCGAGTTCGTCGGCTACGGCGGCGGCCGTGGTCTCTCTCATGAATCGCTGTTGTGGAGCGCCGCCGGATACGCCCACCTCATCATGGACACCCGGGGTCAGGGCTCGACCTGGTCGGTGGGCGACAGCCCCGATCCGGGAGACACCGGCGATCCGTCGTTCCCGGGGTTCATGACCAAGGGGGTGCGCAACCCGGCCACCTACTACTACGTGCGTCTCTTCATCGACGCCTTCCGGGCGGTGCAGGCGGCGCGCTCGCATCCCTTCGTCGATCGTGACCGCATCGCGGTGACCGGCCAGAGCCAGGGTGGGGGAGTGACGATCGCGGTCTCGCATCTCGCCGGGTTGTCCGTGGCGGCGATGGTCGACGTCCCGTTCCTCTCGCACTTCGCCCGTGCTGTCGAGATCACCGACGCCGATCCCTACGCCGAGCTCGCGGCGTACTGCCACACCCACCGGGACCAGGTCGACGAGGTGTTCCGCACCTTGTCGTACGTCGACGTCGTCAACCACGCAAAGCGGGTCGACGTCCCGGCCCTCTTCTCGGTCGGGCTCACCGACCTGATCGCTCCACCGTCGACGGTGTTCGCCGCCTACAACTGGTGGGGCGGCGACAAGCAGATCGAGGTCTATCCCTTCAACGGTCACGAGGGGGGTGGGGCCCACCACGACCTCCACAAGGTCGAGTTCGCCCACGAACACGTGCGGGATCGCGTCGTCGAGTGAGCACAGCCCCGGCCTCGAGCAGATAGCGGCCGATCGTGGGCTTCCCCCCGCCGGGACGGAGATGGGGATGGCGGTCCGGTAGCGGGCACGCCGTGCCTTCCAGCCGCGCCAGAGGAGCCCTGCTGGCGTTGGGGGCGATGGCGATCACCGGGAGTGCGGTGACCGTCTCCGAGCAGCTCACCGACTACCCGCTCTACTCGGCACAGGCGGTCCGATACGGGGTGGCGGCGCTACTGCTGGTGGCGGGGGCCAGGCTGGCGCACCGTGTCGTGCCGTGGCCCACCGTCCGCGAGACGGGGCGGCTCTTCCTGCTGGCCGCCATGGGCCTGAGCCTCTTCAACGTCGCCGTGGTCCGCGCCGTGGGACATGCCGAACCGGCCGTGGTGGGGGTGATCGTCGCCGGGGTCCCCGTGCTGCTGGCGTTGGGGAGCCCGCTGGTGGAGCGGCGCCGGCCGCCGCTCGGGGTGGTGGCGGCAGCCGGGATCGTGGTGGTGGGCGCCATCCTCGTCGAGGGGGGAGGGCGCAGTGACGGGGTCGGCATCGCCTGGGCGGTGGTGGCCATGATCTCGGAGGCGGCGTTCACCCTGCTCGCCCTGCCCGTCCTTCCACGGCTGGGCCCACTCGGCGTCTCCGTCCACACCTGCTGGCTGGCGGCACTCCAGCTCGGGGTGCTGGCGGTGGTGATCGACGGTTCGGCCAACCTCACGATGCCCGACGGCGGCGTCGTGTTCGCCGTCCTGTACCTGGCCGTGGTGCTGACCGCGGTGGCGTTCCTCTGGTGGTTCGAGGCGGTGCGCCTCCTCGGCGGCGAGGTAGCCGGCCTCTACGCCGGGGTGGTGCCCATCGCCGCGGCAGCCTCGGGGTTGCTCAATGGCACGACCACGGTCGAGGTCCAGGTGTTGGGGGGAACGGTGCTGGCGGCAGCCGGCATCGTCGCCGGGATGCGGGCTGCCCGTGGGACGCCGGCGGTGGGCACCCTCGATCGCCCCTGAGTCGCGCCGGCGCCGCTCCGGCGGGGCGGTGGGGCCCCTCCGAGGCCTGATACCCGTTCACACGCCCGAAACATGCAATTCACGCAACTGCAACCGCAGGGCAACCAATGGGAAACACGGGTACCCGATCATGCTCGCATCGTTGGATACACGCACGAGTTCCATCACAGGGGAAGGTGAAGAACATGCGGACCGTCTTGAGGGCTTGGTTGCGGCAGAGACGTTTGTGGCTCTCGTTGCTCTTCCTATTGATCGGGTTGATCCCCGCCGGTATCGCCTGGGCGTCGGATCCAACGGGAGCCTCCACCATCAACGTCGACACCGATCCCGCCGCCGCCGCGGTCGAAGCGGTCAACTACACCTGGACCCTGGTCGCGGCGTTCCTCGTGTTCCTGATGCAGGCCGGGTTCGCCCTCCTCGAGGCAGGCTCCACCCGGGCCCGCAACGCCGGCTCGGTCTTCATGAAGAACATGATGGACTTCGCCATGTGCGGCCTCGCCTTCTGGGCGTTCGGGTTCGCCCTCATGTTCGGCGGATCGGGCGGCTCCGGCCTGGCGGAAGGCAACTCCTTCTTCGGCTACTCGGGCTTCTTCCTCGCAGGCGAAGCCAATGACGTCGGCACGATGGAGCTGTGGCTGTTCCAGATGGTCTTCGCCGCCACCGCAGCCACCATCGTCTCCGGCGCCATGGCCGAGCGCACCCGCCTCGACGCCTACATGGCCTACAGCTTCCTGATCAGCGCCCTCATCTACCCGATCTACGGGCACTGGGTGTGGGGCGGCGGCTGGCTCGCCAACCTCTCCATGGGCTCGGGCGCCGTCGACTTCGCCGGGTCGGGCGTCGTGCACGCCGTCGGCGGCGTTGCCGGCTTCGTGGGAGCCCTCATGGTGGGTGCTCGCCGCGGGAAATACGACAACGAGGGCAAGCCCCGCAGCATCCCGGGTCACAACATGGGCTACGTCGTCATCGGCGCCATGATCCTCATGTTCGGTTGGTTCGGATTCAACCCGGGCAGCACACTGGCAGCCACCGACCTGCGCATCTCGGTCATCGCCGTGAACACGTTCCTGGCCGGCGTCGCCGGAGCCGTGGTGGCCTACTACATCAGTCTGGTGCGGACCGGCAAGGCCAACATCGCCGTCACCGCGAGCGGTCTCATCGGCGGCCTGGTTGCCATCACGGCGCCGTGCGCCTTCGTCGACCCGTGGGCGGCCGTGGTCATCGGCGCCATCGCAGGCGGCCTGGTGATCGTCGTGGCCGAGTACCTCGAGCGCCGGTGGCGTCTCGACGACCCGGTGTGGGCCGTCGCCTGCCACGGTGGCGCCGGGATCTGGGGCCTGCTGGCGGTCGGCATCTTCGCCAACGGCACCTACGGCGGCGTCAACGGCATCATCTCGGGCGAGTGGGGCCAGATCGTGGCCCAGCTCATCAGCGTCGTTGCCGTGGTCGCCTGGACCGCCCTCACCTCGGCACTCATCTTCGGGTTCATCAAGGCCACCATCGGTCTCCGGGTTTCGGAAGCCGACGAAGAAGCGGGCCTCGATGCCAGCGAGTTCACCCAGCCCGGGTACGTGGGCTGACGAGAGAGATCAAGACGGAAGAGACACAGGAAAGGATCGAGGACATGCATTTCATCGCACTCGCAGCATTCGCACTCATGTTCGTGGCGTTCGTGATCTTGCCGAAGCGGCTCCTCCAGCGCGGCGAGGAGGACTGACCACCTGTCGTTGCTCTCGACTGCCGGGGCCCGGTACCACGTGATCGGGACCCGGTCGGCAACCTGAGGCCGCGACTCGAGCCGTCCGGACACGTCGCTCCGTCGCACTCGATCCGTGTCCGTGTCAACGTGACTCCGTGACGGCAATTGCACAGGGAGCCC
>JASFUV010000120.1:0-4971 GCA_050050155.1 Acidimicrobiia bacterium
GCGAGATCGACGCCATTGCCGCCGGCGCCATGCCCTACGACGACAGCCCGTTGCACAACGCCCCCCATCCGGCCGAGGATCTCCTCGGGGCGGAGTGGACCCACCCCTATACCCGCGAGCAGGCGGCGTTCCCGGTGGCCTCCCTGCGCGACGACAAGTACTGGCCACCCGTGTCACGCGTCGACAACAGCTACGGCGACCGCCACGTGGTGTGCGCCTGCCCCCCGATCGACGAATACCGCTGACCCCAACGCACCCACAATGCACCCAACCCAGGGTTGGGAGGCCCGGTTTTTGTGTACTGGGGCCCACGGTTCGTGGGACCAGTGCGAACCGTCCGCGGGATGGCTCCGAACCGTGGGCTGGAAGGCCTCGTTTCCGTGTACTGGAGCCCTGGGTTGGGTGCAGCGGGCGTGGCGTTCCTACATCTTGGAGCTGTAGGACACGAGGGTGCGCATGTAGTTGGTGCGCTCGTAGCCGGCCGGGTCGGTGCTGGATCGCTGACTGAGGCTGCCCTTGGCCTGCTCGATCGACGTGTAGTCGCGGTCGGCGAACCACGATTCCATGTCAAACAGGACGGTGGCGAGGTGGCCCGCCCCATACTTGAGCAACGCCGACGTCATCATGACGATGTCCGCTCCCGCCAGGATCAGCTTCACCGCATCCTCCCCGGTGTGGACCCCGGAGCTGGCGGCGAGCGAACCGCTCACCCTGCCCTTCAGGATCGCCATCCAGCGCAGCGCCAGACGCATGTTGACCGGGTTGGAGAGCACCAGGTCGGGAAGGACCTTCAGCTCGTCGAGGTCGATGTCCGGCTGGTAGAACCGGTTGAACAGCACCAGACCGTCGGCGCCGGCGCTGAAGAGGCGCACTGCCATGTTGGCCATCGACGAGAAGTACGGGCTGACCTTGACCGCCAGCGGTATCGACACCGCCTTGCGGACCGCCTCGACCAGCTCGAGGTACTCCAGCTCGACTTCCTTGCCGCCCTTCCCGGTGTCCGCCGCCACCCGGTACACATTGAGTTCGAGCGCGTCGGCGCCCTCGTCCTCCAGCAGCCGGGCATAGGCGGTCCAGCCGCCCTTGGACTGGCCGTTCAGGCTGGCGATCACCGGGATCGTCAGCTCCCGCTTGGCCCGCCGCAGCGTGTCCAAGTAGTTGTCGGCCCCTGCGTTGTACGCGTCGAACTCCGGCAGGTAGCCGGTGGACGACTCGGGCGAGATCTCCGCCCCGTACTCGAAGAAGTGGTGCGCCTCCATGGCGTCGTGCTCGATCTGCTCTTCGAACAGCGACGGCAAGACGACCGCGGCGGCGCCCGCTTCCTGCAGCTCGAGGAGGCTCTCGATCGTGCCCGTCAACGGCCCGGCCGAGGGCACCAGGGGGTTGGCGAGTTCCAGCCCCAGATAGCGTGTGGTGATGTCGACGGTCATTCTTCGGTCTCCTCGAAGACGGCGGTTCGCTCGACGTGAACCATCTGCTCGTACAGGTGCCACCGGTTGTCGATGTCGTCCTGCGCTTGCTGAGTGAGTTCCTCGGCGTGTTTCGGATTGGATCGGGTGAGCATGGCGAACCGTCCTTCGTTCTTGGCGAACTCCCGGAACGGGATCGTCGGCTTCCGGCTGTCCAGCCGCATCCCCGGTTGCCCGAGTGCGCTGGCAGCCGGGTCGTACCGGTAGAGCGGCCAGTAGCCGGACTCGGCCGCCTCCTTCTGGTGGTCCATCATCGTGGCCATATCGATGCCGTGGGCGATGCACGGGCTGAAGGCGATGATGAGGGACGGACCCGGATGGGCCTCCGCCTCGTTGAACGCCTTCACCACCTGAGTCATGTTGGCGCCCATCGCCACCTGGGCCACGTAGACGTTGCCGTAGCCCTGGGCGATCATGCCGAGGTCCTTCTTGGCGGTCTCCTTGCCGCCGGCGGCGAACTTGGCGACCGCCGCCCGCGGGGTGGCCTTGGAGGCCTGCCCGCCGGTGTTGGAGTACACCTCGGTGTCGAGCACCAGGATGTTGACGTCCCGGTTCTGTGCCAGCACGTGGTCGAGGCCGCCGAATCCGATGTCGTAGGCCCAGCCGTCGCCGCCGATGATCCACACGCCCATGCGGACCAGGTAGTCGGTGAGGGTGCTCAGGTTGCGGGCCTCGGGACCTTCCAGGCTCTCGAGGACCTTCTTCAGGTCGGCGACCCGCTCGCGCTGCTTGGCGATCCCCTCCTCGGTGGACTGGTCGGCGGTGAGGATGTCACCGGCGATGCCGCCCACCTGGGTGGACAGCTTCTCGAGCAGGTGACGGGCCGTTGCGCTCTGCTGGTCGATCGCGAGCCGCATTCCGAATCCGAACTCGGCGTTGTCCTCGAACAGGGAGTTCGACCACGCCGGGCCGCGACCGTTGCGGTCGACGGCGTACGGCGTCGACGGCAGGTTGCCGCCGTAGATCGACGAGCAGCCGGTGGCGTTGGCGATGAGGATGCGGTCCCCGAACATCTGGCTGAGGAGCTTGATGTAGGGGGTTTCCCCGCATCCGGAGCAGGCCCCGGAGAACTCGAAGAGGGGTTGCAGCACCTGCGAGCCCTTGAGGGTCTCGGGCCGCACCTCGGTCCGGTCCGCCTCTGGGATGTCGAGGAAGTACGAGAAGTTGACCCGCTCCTCCTCGAGGTGGTCCAGCTTCGGCTCCATGTTGATCGCCTTGTGCCGCACCTCCTCCTTGGACTTGGCGGGGCAGACGTTGACGCACACCTGGCAGCCGGTGCAGTCCTCGGGCGCCACCTGCACGGTGACGTTCTTGCCGGCGAAGTCGCGGCCCTTCCACGCCTTCGTCTTGAACGAGTCGGGGGCGTCGGCGACCTGGTCGGGTTCGTACACCTTGATCCGAATCGCGGCGTGCGGGCACACCAGGGCGCACCGGCCGCAGTCGATGCAGATGTCGGGATCCCAGATCGGGATCTCGTGGGCGATGCTGCGCTTCTCCCACTGGGTGGTGGCGGTGGGGAACGTCCCGTCGACGGGGAGGGCGCTCACCGGGAGCAGGTCGCCGTGCCCGGCGATGATCATGGACGTGATCCGCTGCACGAAGTCGGGTGCTTCCTCCGGGACCGGGCGCCGCAGCGCGGTATCGGAGGTGACCTGCGCCGGCACCGTCACTTCGTGGAGGGCGGCGATCGCCCCATCGACGGCGGCAAAGTTGCGGTTCAGCACCACCTCGCCCCGCTTGCCGTACGCCTTGCGGATCGCTTCCTTGATCGCCTCGATCGCCTTGTCCCTGGGCAGGATCTCGGCGAGGGCGAAGAAGCAGGTCTGCAGTACGGTGTTGATGCGGCCGCCGAGGCCGGCGTCGGCCGCGACCCGGTCGCCGTCGACGACGAAGAAGCGGATCTTCTTGTCGATGATCTGCTGCTGGGCGTCGCGGGGGAGCTTGTCCCACACCTCGTCGGGACCCCAGGGGCTGTTGAGGAGGAAGGTGGCACCCGGCCTGGCGGTCTCCAGGACGTCGACCTTCTCCATGAACCCGAACTGGTGGCACGCCACGAAGTTCGCCTCTTTGATGAGGTAGGCCGAGGTGATCGGCCGCGGCCCGAACCGGAGGTGGGAGACCGTCATCGCCCCCGACTTCTTCGAGTCGTACACGAAGTAGCCCTGGGCGTACTGCTCGGTGTAGCCACCGATGATCTTCACCGAGTTCTTGTTGGCGCCGACCGTTCCGTCGCTGCCGAGGCCGTAGAACACGGCGCTGACGACGTCGTCGGGGTCGTTCCACTCGGCGTCTACCGGCAGGCTCATGTTGGTCACGTCGTCGGTGATGCCGACGGTGAAGTGCTTCTTCGGGCTCTCCGTGGCCAGCTCGCTGAACACGGCGAGCGCCATCGGCGGGGTGAACTCCTTCGACGACAGGCCGTAGCGGCCGCCGATGACGGCGGGCGGGTTGGCCCTGGCTTCGGCGAGGGCGGCGACCACGTCGAGGTAGAGGGGCTCACCGAGCGCCCCGGGCTCCTTGGTCCGGTCGAGGACCGCGACCGCGGTGGCCGTCTCGGGGATGGCGGCGGCGAAGTCGGCGACCGAGAAGGGCCGGTAGAGGCGGACCGCCACCATGCCGACCTTCTCGCCCTTGGCGACGAGGTGGTCGACGGCTTCCCTCGCGGCGCCGGCGCCGGATCCCATGAGCACCACGACCCGGTCGGCGTCGGGTGCGCCGTGGTAGTCGAAGAGGTGGTAGGAACGCCCGGTGAGCTCGGCGACCCGGTCCATCTGTTGCTGCACGATGGCGGGCACCGCGTCGTAGTACGGGTTGCAGGCTTCCCGGGCCTGGAAGAACACGTCCGGGTTCTGGGCGGTGCCGCGCAGGACGGGGCGGTTCGGGTTGAGGGCACGGAGCCGGTGCTCCGCGATCAGGTCGTCGTCGATCATGGCCCGGATGACGTCCTCGGAGATGGCGACGATCTTGCTGACCTCGTGGGAGGTGCGGAACCCGTCGAAGAAGTGCACGAACGGCACCCGGCTGGGCAGGGTGGAGGCGTGCGCCACGAGGGCGAGGTCCTGGGCCTCTTGGACCGACCCGGCGGACAGCATGGCGAATCCGGTCTGGCGGGCGGCCATGACGTCGCTGTGGTCGCCGAAGATGCTGAGGGCGTGGGTGGCGAGGGTGCGGGCCGCCACGTGGATCACGGCCGGCGACAGCTCGCCTGCGATCTTGTACATGTTGGGGAGCATGAGCAGGAGGCCCTGCGATGCGGTGAAGGTGCTGGTCATCGCTCCGGCCTGGAGCGAGCCGTGCACGGCGCCGGAGGCGCCGCCTTCGCTTTGCATCTCCACCACGTCGGGGATGGTGCCCCAGATGTTGGTGCGACCCGCCTGGGACCAGGCGTCGGCCAGCTCTCCCATGGGGGAGGCGGGGGTGATCGGGTAGATGGAACAGACTTCGGATACCGCGTGCGCGATCCGTGTCGCGGCTTCATTGCCGTCGACGATGATGTGATTGT
>JASFUV010000121.1:0-4959 GCA_050050155.1 Acidimicrobiia bacterium
AGTGGCGAGGAAGAGCGCCACCGAGGCGCCGCCGGCGCCCGCCTATGCGCAGCGGATGCGAGAGGGCGCGGAGGCGGCCCGTCTCCCCCGCCACTATCTCGCGTTCCTCCGCGCCACCACCGAAGCCCGCTCGTTGAACGGCGGCCTCGTGCTCGTCGACGCGCCGGATCGAGCCCCACGGGGCGACCTGCCGCTGGTGCGGGCCAATCCCCTCGATGGGACGTTCCCGGGCGGGTCTGGCGTCATGGTCACCAACGGACGGTCCGTTCCGGTCCGGGTGGAGGCCGCAGACGACGTTCCTCCGGGATTCGCCCAGGTTGATCGGCGGCTCAGGGACGCGGCGGGCATCGACGGTCCCGTCGCCCCGGGGTGGCGAGGCAGGATCGTTCCCCCGGAGTGAGCCCCCCGGTCGGCGACGGCGGCGCGGACCTCAGCGGGCGGCGATCGCCTCGATCTCCACCAGGAAGCCGCCGGGGAGGGCGTTCACCTCCACGGTGGAGCGGGCCGGCGGCGCCGATCCGACGTACTCGCGGTACACCGGATTCACCACAGGGAAGTCGGCCATGTCGGTGAGGTAGATCGTCGTCTTCACGATGTCTTCGTACCCGAGCCCGACGTCACCGAGCACGGCCCCGATCGTGCGCATCACCTGCCGGGTCTGGGCGGCGACATCGCCGGCGACGGCGACACCCGTCTCGGAGTCGACCGCGACCTGACCGGAGACGAAGACGAACCCACCGGCTTCGACCGCGATCGAATAGGGGCCCATCGGAGTGGGACCGTGGGGGGTGTCGAGAATGGTCTTGGGCATGAGGTCTCCTCCCGGCGCGCTGCCGCCGGCACGCTACCGGAGGCGGGACCGGCGAGGGACGCGGCGGGTCAGCAGAAGGACTGGCCGCAGCCGCAGCTGCGTTGCTGGCTCGGGTTGTCGATGGAGAACCCGGAGCCCTGGAGGCCGTGGTCCTTGAAGTCGATGGTGGCGCCGGCGACCAGTGGGGCGCTCTCCGGGTCGACGAGGAGCCGGATGCCGTCGGTCTCCGAGACGATGTCGGTGGCGTTCGCCTCGGTGTCGAAGTACATGTCGTACGTGAAGCCGGAGCAGCCACCGGGACGAACTGCGAGCCGCAGCGCCATGGAGGGGTCGCCTTCCGCCTCGATCAGCTCGCGCACCTTGGCGGCGGCGGCGGACGACAGACTGGCGGGAATCACAGTTGTGGTTTCGTCGTTGGTCATCACGGTCGCTTCGACCTCCATGCGGCTGACTGGTCGGGCGAGTATAGGTGCCCCTTTGCACTATCACCATAGGACTATTGAAAGGGACCTGCCTACGATGAGTCTCATGGTGGACACTTCGGATATCGAGGCTGCCCTGCGCCGGGTCGTCGACCCGGAGCTGGGATCGGACATCGTTGACCTGGGCATGGTGAAAGGCATCGACGTCGACGGCGGTGCCGTCACCGTGCGCGTCGCCCTCACCATCGCCGCCTGCCCGCTGCGGGACCAGATCGAGAGCGAGACGGTCCGCAAGGTCACCGCCCTGCCCGGCGTCACCGAGGTCCGGGTCGAGACCACCGCCATGAACCAGGAGGAACGCACCTCGTTGATGGAACGGGCCCGCCGCCGGGTCCGGGAGCGGGCAGAACCCACCATGGTGCACCCGAACACGAGGGTGATCGCGGTCGGGAGCGGCAAAGGCGGCGTCGGGAAGTCGTCGGTGAGCGTCAACCTCGCCTTGGCGATCGCCCGGCAGGGCTTCCGGGTCGGGGTGCTCGACGCCGACATCTGGGGGTTTTCGGTGCCACGCATGGTGGGCGGCGACGGTGAACGCCTCGAAGCCCGATCCGATCACAAGATCGTGCCGGTACGCATCAACGGTCTCGACGTCGTCTCCACCGGCCTCATCCTCGACACGGAGGACACCGCCCTGATGTGGCGGGGGCTGATGCTGTCGAAGGCTCTCGAGCAGTTCCTGCGGGACGTGGCGTGGCCGCCCGACCTCGACTACCTGATCCTCGACCTGCCGCCGGGCACCGGCGACATCCAGATGGCACTGGCCCGGCTCCTCCCCCAGGCGGAACTCGTCGTGGTCACGACTCCGCAGCGAGCGGCACAGAAGGTGGCGGCCCGCCTCGCCGACATGGCCCGCCGTTCGTCCATGCCGGTGATCGGCGTCGTCGAGAACATGGCAGGGTTCACCACGGAAGACGGCCGCCACTACGACCTGTTCGGCTCCGGCGGCGGGGAGGAACTGGCGGCGGATCTCGGTGTCCCGCTGCTGGGGAGCATCCCGATCGACCCATCGGTGGTCGCCGGCGGCGACGGCGGCGAGCCGGTCGTCATCACCCACCCGGACGCTCCGGCGTCGGTGGCGGTGACCGCCACCGCCAAGCTCCTCACCGAGCTGATCCCGCCCATTGCCGACGACAGCTGCAGCGCCCGCCTCACCGTGCTCGCCGAGCAACTCGCGGATCGCTGAGCCCGCGGCGCGACACCTCAGAGGCAGAGGCGGGCGGCAAGCGGGTAGGGATTGACGGCACCCCCGCCACCGGGATGGAACTCGAAGTGGAGGTGGGTCACCGTATAGGCGGCGTTCCCGGTGTTCCCCACGTAGCCGAGCAGCTCCCCGGCGGCGAGATGCTGGCCGACGGAGAGGCCGCTGGCCCAGCCGTCGAGGTGGGCGTAGTAGTACTCGTCGCCGCCGTCGCCCCGGAGCCAGACGGTGATGCCCCCGAGGCCGCCGTTGCCCATGCGTTTCACGGTGCCTGCCTCCACCGCCACCGCAGGGGTGCCCCGCACCGCGATCATGTCGACCCCCTCATGGGTGCGGCCGCCGGAGCGGGGTGCGCCCCAGGTGTCGGTGAAGGTCACTGCCCCGTTCACCGGGCAGGCCATGCCTCCCGGATCCGGCTCGGGATCGTCGGCCGGCACGGTGGTGGTCGTGACGTCGGGCACGGTGGTGGTGGTGTCGCCGCCCGCGGCGGTGGTGGTCGTGGCGGGGTCCGGCGCCAGCGTGGTGGTGGTCGAGGTGGCATCGCGGGCGGCCTGCTCTCGGCGGAGCCGTTCCTCCTCTTCCTTCCGCCGCCGCTCCTCCTCCTGCTGCTGGAAGGCGGACGCCACCGCCTGGTATTCGGCGTCGGCCTCCTCGAGGCGCGCCATGATGACGGCTGCCTGCTGCTCCAGGTCGTCGTTGGCCTGCTGTTGAGCTGCGAGCGCTTCGGTGAGGCGGGTGTTCTGATCCTGGTAGCTGCTCTCGAGCGCGAGGAGACGGGCCAGGACCGCGTTCCCGTCACTCGAGGCCACCGCCAGGTACCCGTTACGGAGGGGCACCTCGGTGATCGACGCCAGCCCGAACAGGTTCTGGGCCCCGAGTGAACCGGCCGACATGTACATCTCGCGGGCGACGTCCTGTGCCGCGAGGCGGGTGGCCGCCAGTTCCCGTTCCGCCACCGAGAGCGAGGCGCTGAGCTGTTCGAGGTCGGTCTCCAGCTCGAAGGCACGGCCGATGTTGGCGTCGTACTGAGCGGTGATCTCGGCGAGTTCGGCGCCGACTTCGCGACGGCGGGCGTCGGCGGCTGCCACGTCGCCTGCGGTGATCTCACCGGTCTGGGCGAGCGCGGGCACGGTGGCGATGAGCAGGAATGCCAGGGCGGCAGTCAGTCGCTTCACGTCGTCCGCTCCTCGGAGAGGATCACTTGTGGTGCCCGGTACCTACCGCCCCGCCCCAACGATACCGCGCCTCGGCCCCTGCTCGTCCACCCGCCCCGATCACCGAGGGGGCGAAGAGGATCGATCACAGCACCGTCGTGCGATTCTGGTAGCGGCGCACGCCCCACTGGCGGAGCGCCTCGCGCACGCCGGGAATGAGGAGGGAGAAGCCGATGGCATCGGTGAGGAACCCCGGCGTGATGAGCAGCGTCCCCGCGACGAGGATCATGGCGCTGTGGGCGAGGGGCCGGCCCGGGAACACCCCGGCCGCGAAGTCGGCGCGGACCCGGGCCCATTCCGACCTGCTCTGGCGGGAGACGAGGGAGGCTCCGAGCACGGCGGTCCCGACCACGATCAGCAGGGTGGGGCCGAGCCCGATGCGGGTCCCGACGGCGATGAAGAGACCGATCTCGACCAAGGGCGTTACGACGAAGACCGTGAACAGCAGGCTGGAGAGGCGCACGACCGCGAGCATACCGGGCCGGGGTGGTTGTGCCTCCGGGACGGTGCTCTCCGGTGCGACGGTCAGTGGTCCGGACGGGTGCCGATCCCGCGCCGCGGTTCTTCAAGGGTGGACGCGGCGGAACGGCGAGCAGGCCGCGCCGCGCGGTCCTTCAGATCGATGCCGCCGTCAGCACCTGATGGCGTTCCGCCTCGGTGAGGCCACCCCAGATCCCGTACGGCTCCCGGATCTGCATGGCGTACTCGAGGCAGGGTCCCTTCACCGGGCAGACGCTGCATATCGACTTGGCTCTCAGCTCCCTCCGCTCCCGCTCGTCCTTCCGCTCCGCGGTACTGGGAGGGAAGAAGAGATGGGAACGATTACCACGACAAAGGGCGACAGGTTGCCAAGAGCGGTCGAGCGGAATCACAAGGGGGTCTCCTCCACGGTTGCGTTGACGGAACGTACAACCGCAAGACAAGACCGTAGTGAAACCTGGGGTTCGATGCCAGGAAGAAGTTGCCGAATCGCGCTAGCTAATCGCGAACAGCCCCGTCGTGAGGGGGTTCCGGCGGTCCCACCTCGAGCACGATCCCGGACACGCCGAGCACCACCACTTCCTCCCCTTCCCGGATCCCGGCGGCCCGCCGCGATCGTGCCCGCCAGCGGGCGCCCTGGAGCACCACGACACCTTCGGGATCGAAGGTGGTTTCGGCCCGCCCGACCCGCCCGATGAGGTGCTCACGCCCGATGGTGGGGGTGGAGAACCGGGAACGAATGACCGTGGTGATGGCGAACATGAAGAAGAGCCC
>JASFUV010000122.1:0-4900 GCA_050050155.1 Acidimicrobiia bacterium
GCCCGTAGGCGCCGCGCCCTGCGATCTCTTCGAAGACCGCGAGCGGCACGATGTCGAGGGTGGCGACGGCGGCCGAGACGAGGGCGAGCGCCAGTGAGGCGGAGGCGATGCGCACCTCGGCGTCGGCCGGGTCGATGACGACGACGCGGGCATCGGTGGCCGGAACCGGGAGCCCGGCGGCGACGAAGACGACACCGTCGGCGTCCATGGCCTCCAGGTAGGGCGGGCTCTTGTCGAGCCCGTCGTCGCTGATGATGACGAGGGCGTCGGGGCGTTCCACCCCGGTGTAGTCGATCTCTTCGGGGGCGAGGATCACCTCCGAGACGCTGTGGCCGCTCTTGACGGTGACGGGGAAGTCGTCCTTCTGCGCGGCCCACATCCCGGTGCGCATCGCGGCGAGCCCGACGAGTCGGGCGGCGGAGCGGACCCGGCCTCCGGCGGAGCCGGCGACGACGAGGTGGTAGCGGCGGTCGAGGCGGGCCGCTTCCCCTGCGGGGATGGTGGGCGGCGGGAGGGCGCTGCGTTGCCCTGCGGCGAGGTCGCGGTAGGCGGTGGAGTACTCGGGCCGGTCGTTGTGGTGGAGCACGCCGGTGGCGAACCCGAGGTGTTCCATGGTGGTGTCGATGGCGCGGCGGGAGAACTTGTTGGATCGCACCAGGTAGGCGGTGCACAGGTCCCAGACGTCGAGCACGGCGAACCCGTCGTGGCTGATCCCGTCGGCGATCCGTTCCGCCAGGTCGTCGTCG
The DNA here is from genome assembly GCA_050050155.1 of Acidimicrobiia bacterium. Lineage (GTDB taxonomy): Bacteria > Actinomycetota > Acidimicrobiia > Spongiisociales > UBA5794 > CAYQEC01. Next base: position 747 of record JASFUV010000122.1, read on the forward strand.
AAGCTGGTACCGCGGTAGACGTAGCCGGCGCCGTTGACGCCGACGGTGGCGCAGATGTCGAGGGGGCGTTCCAGGTTGCCGCCGGGGGTGGTGGCGGTGAGGAACCCTTCGGGTGTGGTGCCGGAGTGCTGGCCGCCGGTCATCCCGAAGTTGAGGTTGTTGAGGACGATGACGGTGATCCCGATGTTGCGGCGGGCGGCGCTGAGGAGGTGGGCCCCGCCGATGCCGGTGCCGCCGTCGCCCATGAGCACGACCACGTCGAGGTCGGGCCGGGCGAGCTTGATGCCGGACCCGTAGGTGATGGAGCGGCCGTGGAGGCCGTGGAAGGCGGAGGTGGTGAAGTACTGGTCGGAGAGGCCGGCGCAGCCGATGTCGGTGACGATCACCACCTGGTGGTCGTTCCGTTCGAGCTGGACGAGGGCCTTGTCGAGGGCGTCGAGCACCGGCCCGTGGCCGCATCCGGGACAGAAGGGCAAAGCGGCGTCGGTGCGCAGGGTCGGGTCGGCGAGGGGGATGAGGTCGGTCATGCCAGTGCCGCCAGGAACTCGGAGGGGGCGACGAGGCGGCCGTCGATGCGTTCGATGCCGCCGGTGGCGACGTCGGGGAGGACCCGTTCGATTTCGCGGCGGTAGAGCCCGGGGTTGAGTTCGGCGACGACGATCCGCTCGATGCCGTCGGCGGCGGCGGTGAGCGCCGTCTCCGGAACCGGCCACAGGCTGTGGAGGGTGAGGGCGGAGACCTTGGTGCCGGCGCGGCGGGCTTGGGCGACGGCTTCCCGCATGGAGCCGGCGGTGACGCCGTAGCTGACGAAGAGGGTGGTGGCGCCGGGTTCGAGGTCGGCGACGGCCATCTCGATCTCGTCGCGGTGGCGTTCGATCTTGTCGACGAGGTGGCGGTTGAGGGCGTCGACGGTCGCGGGCTTCTTGGTGATGTAGGCCCGTTCGTCGTGGGTGCTTCCGGTGAAGCGCACCGGGGCGTCGTCGCCGTAGAGCTGCATGGGCGGCACCTCGTCGCTCGGCTGGTAGCGGTAGGGAGGGACGGCGCCGCCGGGTCGTTCTCCGGCGAGGACGGGGCGGTCCCGCACCGGGGCGTCGTGGTAGGCGTCGGCGGCGACGGTGCGCATCGTCATGGCGAGTTCCTTGTCGGCGAGGAGGAACACGGGGCAGCGGAACCGTTCGGCGAGGTCGAAGGCCTTCATGGTGAGCGTGTAGCACTCGGGGATGGAGGAGGGGGCGAGCGCGATGACGGGGAACCCGCCTGCGGTGCCCCAGCGGACGAACTGGACGTCACCTTGGGCGGTGGTGGTGGCGGCGCCGGTGGAGGGCCCGAGGCGTTGCACGTCGACGATGACGAGCGGGACTTCGCCCATGACGGCGAGGCCGATGTTCTCCGAGTAGAGGCTGATGCCGGGCCCGCTGGTGGCGGTCATGGCTCGGGCGCCGGCCATGGTGGCGCCGATGCACATGCCGATGGAGGCGATCTCGTCCTCGCCTTGCATGGCGACTCCACCGGCGGCGGGCAGTTCCCGCATCATCGCCATGAGGATGGAGGAGGCGGGGGTGATCGGGTAGCCGGCGAAGAAGGTGCACCCGGCCGCCAGCGCGCCGCGCACGATGGCGGTGGACCCGTCGGTGAATTCACGCTCGATGGCGGTGGTCATGGGTTCGGCCTCCCGAGCACACCAATCTACCGCCGGCCGTGGTGCTGGGAGGACAGTCGTCCAGGTGGGGCGCTGCGGTCAGCGGGCGGCTTCGAAGGGGGCTTCGCGTGCGGGGAGACCCCAGCGTTGGATGGAGGCGACGGCGACGACGACCATCAGCCCGCCGATGATCTGGATGGCGCCGAGGCGTTGGTCGAGCAGCATCCATGCCGCGGCGGCGCCGATGACGGGTTCGGCGGTGGCCACCACGCCGACGATGCCGGAGGCGGCGCGGCGGAGGGCGGCGAACTCGATCAGGAATGGGATGGCGGTGCCGCCGATCCCGACCCAGATCACCTCCCACCAGAGCCGGCCGCTCAGCGAGGTCGGGAAGCCCCAGTAGGGCTGGACGACGGCCCAGAAGGCGGCGGCGAACACGAAGCCCCATGCCATGACGGTGACGGCGGGGAGGTGGCGGCCGAGGTGTTCGCCGAGGAGCAGGTAGGAGGCGAACGTGACGGCCGAGACGAGCCCGGCGGCGACGCCGACCCAGTCGGACCCGCCGAGTTCCCACGCCCGGGTGACGAGGCCGACGCCGGTGATGGCGAGGATGGCCGCGATCCAGGCGATCTTGCCGACGGTGCGGTGCTGCACCGCCGCCATCCAGCCGAGGACCATGATCGGTCCGAGGAACTGGATGGTGGCCCCGGGACCGACGCCGAGGCGGTCGAGCGCCCAGTAGAACGTGATGTTGACGGCGGCGAGGTTGACGCCGAGGAGGGCGAACCAGGCGAGCTTGCCTTGGGGGGCGAGCTTGCCGCGCCACCAGGCGACGGGGACGATGACGAGGGCGGCGAGTAGGGCGCGCGCTTCGGCGACCCGGGTGGGCGGGACGGCGGAGAAGGCGTCGGCGGCGATGGCGCCGCTGACGCCCCACAGGAGGGCGGCGAGGAGGGCGAGCGCGATGCCGATTCGCTGGGTGGTGGTGTCGTCCACGGTGGCGCGAGCGTAGCGGCGGCGGTTCCCTGTCGATCTGGCGCCGGCGGCCGCGGCGCTTCACCCACTGCCGAGCTCCACCGGGGCGAATTCGGCGGTGGCGGAGGCATGCACGGTGCGAGTGCCGAGCAGCAGCAGGTCGACGGGTTTCTCGACCTGCACGGTGACCTGGCGGGTCGCCCAGGTGGGGTCGGCGGGGCAGTCGCAGGTGACGAGGCGGGCGCCGTTGACGGCGGCGTAGTGGGCGGCTTCCTCCCGGGGTGAGGTGGCGGTGCCGTGCGGCCCGAACGTGAGGGGGGCGGCGGCGAGGGCGGCGGCGTCGGCCGCGGTGGCGGCCTGGGCTCGGGCTGCCAGGTAGTGGCCGGTGTCGACCAGCAGCGTCGCCAGCATCACCGCCACCGTGACGAGGGCGAGCATGGGGAGGGCGGCGGCCCCCTGTTCCCGCCGCTCGCTCCCCCGGCCGCCGTGATCCGGCCCGCGGTTCACCGTTCGACTCGCATGGTGGCGGTGCCGGTGAGCTCGATGGTGATCCCCCCGAACGGCCCCATCGCGAGCCGGTACGGGAGGCGCACCGTGACCTTGGCCGGCTCCCCGACGACATGGGGCCGGGAGACGGTGATGCGGGCCCGCTCCCCCGCCTCCCCGAGGGCGTCACGGGCGGCGGCCAGGGCGCGGGCCGGGTCGGGGCTCACCGCCGCTTCCCTGGCGCCTTCCCGGGCGGCGGCGACCACTTCGAGCTGGGCGCGGGCCGTGGTGGCGACCTCCACCGCGGCGAGGAGCACCACCAGCAGCAGCGGGACGAGCAGGGCGAACTCCACGGTGGCGCTCCCTCGGGTTCGCCGGATGACCGTCACACGAAGCTGCGGACCTTGTCGATGACGGCGTCGAAGAGGGAGCCGAGGGCTCCGCTGCTGGTGGCCCAGGCGATGAGGGCAAAGGCGACCGCGGCTGCGGCGACGATGACGAGGGCGTATTCGGCGGTGGCCTGGCCCCGCTGATCGGTGAGGAGACGCATGGTGGGTTCCTTTCGGTCGGTACCGGCCGGTGGGCCGGCGCTTCACATCTCGAGCCGGGAGACGGCTTCGAGGAGGGCAGGGACGACGGTGAGGAGGAGGAAGCCGGGGAGGATGAGGAGGGCGAGCGGCAGCAGCATCAGCACCGGGAGGCGGCGGGCGGCAGCGAGGCGCCGGGCTCGTTCCTCGCCTCGGAGCCGGTCGACGAGGCCGAGGACCCCTTCGAGGAGCGGCGCCCCGGTGAGGGCGGCGCGTCCCGCCACCCGGTAGAGGGCCTGGGCCCGCCCGCCGGCGGTTTCGAGTACCGCGGCGGCGCCCCGGTGGTGGATGCGGCGCAGCACGTCACCCACCTCGGCCGCCAGCGGCGGGGACAGGTGGGGAGCGGCGGCGTCGAGGGCGGCGGTGAACGGGAGCCCGGCGGTGAGCCCGAGGGCGACCAGTTCCCCGAGGAGCAGCACGTCGCCGGCTCCGGCGGCTTTGGCACGGCGGGCCCGCAGTAGACGTCC
>JASFUV010000123.1:0-4899 GCA_050050155.1 Acidimicrobiia bacterium
CCACCGTGCTCAACCTGCTCAGCGCCTCGATCGTCGCCGAGACCGAAACCGCCATCGTGGCGGTGAAGCTGGCGATGTTGGCGCTGGTGGGCGGGGTGGGCTTCACCACGGTCTCCGCCTCCCGGCTCTCGGTCTCCACCTGGCCCTCGGTCCCGGCGATCGCTGCCGCCGGGATGCTGGTGTTCGTCGCCTACGAAGGGTTCGAGCTCATCGCCAACGCCGGGGCGGACATCCGCAGCCCGCGCCGCAACCTGCCCCGTGCCCTCTATCTGTCGGTCGGCGTCGTGATCGTGCTCTACGTCGCCATCGCCGCCGTCACGGTCGGTTCGCTCGACCCGTCCCGGATCGCCGGTGCATCGGATTTCGCCCTCGCCGAAGCGGCCAAGCCCTCCCTGGGTCAGTTCGGGTTCGTGGTGGTGGCGGCGTCGGCAGTGCTCGCCACCCTCTCGGCGATCAACGCCACCTTGTACGGCACGGCCCGGCTCTCGTATGCCATCGCGGTCGAAGGCGAGTTGCCGCCCGCGCTGGAGCGCCGGGTGTGGTCCGAGCCGGTCGGTCTCCTCATCACGGCCGGCGTCGCGCTGGTGCTCGCCAACAGCCTCGATGTGACCCAGATCTCGTCGATCGCCTCCGCCGTGTTCCTCATCGTGTTCGGAGTCGTCAACGCCGCCGCCTACCGGGGACATCTCGGCGGGAGGGTGCGCCGCGCCGCCGCCGGGCTCGGGGTGATCGGGTGCGCGGCGGCGCTGGTCCTGCTCGAGGTCGACACCGCGCGCCACCGTCCGCTGGCATTGGCGGTGCTGCTGGCGATGATGGCCGCGGCGCTCCTCGGCGAGTCGCTGTGGCTCCGCCACCAACGGGGGCTCCACCTCGTGGAGGAGACTGTGGCGAACGGGTGAGGGTCCGGCCCGCCGACTCCCGGATCACGCCGGTGGGGCGCCGCCCGTTTCGTGCCCGTCGACGGTGGCCGCGACCGGGGTCGCCGGGAAGCGGATCGTGACCGCTGCCCCGCCCCCCGGCGGATTTGCGGCGTGGATCGTGCCGTCGTGGGTGGCCACGATCTCGGCGGCGATGGCGGTTCCGAGCCCGGTGCCGTGGGCGCGCCGGTCGGTGCCGCGGGTGAACCGATCGAAGAGGTTCTCCAGGAGGTGGTCGGGGAAGCCGGGACCGTCGTCGGCGACCACGACGGTGACCCAGTGACCGTCGGAGTGCACCGACACCTCGACCTTCCCGGCGCAGTGGCGGACGGCGTTGGTGACGAGGTTGGTGAGGGCTCGCTCCAGGGCGGCGGCGTCGCCCTGCACCTCCCCGGATCCTTTCACCGCAAGGTTCACCCGCCGCTGGGTGGGATCGCGGCGGGCATTGGCTGCTGCCCGCTGCGCCACGTCGCCGACGTCGATCGTGGTGAATCCCTCGGTGCCGGCGGCACGGGCCCTGGCCAGCACCAACAACTCGGCGGCGATCGCATCGACCCGGTCGAGTTCCTCGATGGCGGACCGGAGCGCGGCGGCCGTGTCAGGGTTGCGGGTGTGGCGCTGCGCCAACTCCAGCTCCGCCCGAGCGATCGCGATCGGCGTCCGGAGATCGTGGCTGGCGTCGTCGAGGAAGATCTGCTCCCGGTCGAAGGCGGCCCGGATGGTGGCGAGCAGGTCGTCGAGGCGGCCGGCGAGGTCCTGAAGCTCCGTCGTGTCGGCCGTGACGTCGAGGCGCATCGCCCTTCGCCCGGCTGCGATCGCAGTGGCGCGGCGAGCGAGCTGGCGAACAGGACGGAGCGCCCGATCGACGGAGACGCCGACCGCGGTGCCGAGTACCAGGGAGAGGAGCACGGCCGCGATCGGCAGGATCACGAAGGCGATGCGGTTGGCGCGGTCGAGGTCGCTCAACCCGGTGATGGCCTCCACCACATAGCGATCCGGGCCCAGGGCGAAGGATTCCCCGACGGCGAGGGAATGTCCGAAGACGGGATGGTGCACGATGGTGGTGGGAGGCGTCGCCGCATCGGGGGAGATCGCATCGGGGGGAATCGGCGGGGCTACGTCGGTGAGGCGGCTCGATCCGGCCAGTTCCTCACCGGTGGGGGAGAGCACCTGGACGCCCTGCTCGGGCGCCGGGAACTCGAGGAGGGTGCCGTCACTCGGAGGGAACGCGCCGGCCTGGTACAGGGTCTCGAGCTCGCTCTCGATGCTGTCGATGTGGTCGGTCAGGCCTTGCAGCTTGTCGTTCATGAGCCGGGCCCGCCAGAACAGCCCGGTTCCGACGAGGGCGATGCCGAGGAATACCGTCGACAGCAGGAAGACGCGGAGGCCGAACCGGGCGCGCAGGGTGCGAGGCCGGAATCGCGCCATGTCAGCGTTGCCCCGGGTCGTGGCGCATCCGGTACCCCTCGCCCCGCACCGTCTCGATGGTCTCGCGCGAGAACGGCCGGTCGATCTTGTTGCGGAGATAGCGGATGTACACGTCGACGACGTTGGAGGTGCCGTCGTAGGCGAAGTCCCACACATGGTCCAGGATCTCGGTGCGGCTGATCACGACCTCGCCTCGGGTCATGAGGAGATGGAGCAGCGCGAACTCCTTGGGGCTGAGATCGATGGGAACGGTGCCGCGGCTGACCTTCTTCGTCCCGGGGTCGAGCGTGAGGTCGTCCCACTCCAGCACCGTCGGCCGCGGCGACGGCGTCCGCCTCGTCAGCGCCCGGAGGCGGGCGAGCAGCTCAGCAAACTCGAAGGGCTTGGTGAGGTAGTCGTCGGCTCCCGAGTCGAGCCCCTCGACCCGGTCGGCCAGGGCGTCGCGCACCGTCAGCATCAACACCGGTGCCCATCGCCCTCGCTCCCGTAGCTGCCGGCACACCTCGAACCCGTCGATCTTGGGGAGGCCGACGTCGAGTACGACGGCGTCGTAGTCCCATTCGCTGCCGAGCCAGAGCGCGTCCTCTCCGTTCTCGGCGACGTCCACCGCGTAGCCGTCGGATTCGAGGCCGCGCCGGAGCAGCGAAAGCATCTTCGGTTGATCCTCGGCGACGAGGACTCTCACGTGTCGCTCCCCATCGGTTGGTCCCCATCATGGTTCTTCGCAGATGAAGCGACAATGAGACAGCAGCTTCTGGGGTCCCGACGGGTCTCATCGTTCTCTCATCGGCCGGGACGGATGATGGGGGTGAGCACAGAGGAGCGGCCTCCTCAGGGGTCACCTCTCCACAGGCACCAACTGCCGAGGAAGCCGGCGCCGATGGGCACGACATCCTCTCCTCCGAAGGGCCCGGGCCGGAGACGGCCCGGGCCCGCCCCCAGGTGGCGGTGCGCTCCTCGCGAGGCCTGCACGGCGACGACCGATCGCTCTCATCGATCACTCATGGCCGGGAGGACATGATGGAGATGAGCACCACCGGAGGACCCGGTGGCGTCAGATCGACAGGGAGGTGACCGGATGAGCGAGACGCCACAACCGGCCGAGTCGGACCGGACCACGACACGGAGCCTGGACGAGGGGTCGCTCCTGGTCGGGGTGGATTCGTCCGAGAGCGCCCAGCACGCCCTCTCCTGGACCGGCGCCCTCGCCGAACGCGCCGGCGGCAAGGTGACCTTGGTCCACGCCAGCTCCCCATGGACGGGACTCGACATCGCCATCCTGCCCTTCGACTACGAGGGGTACCACAAGGACGTGGAACGCGCCGTCGACGAATGGGCCGGAACCCTGCACTCCGTCGCGCACGAGACCCGGACCTTGGAGGACGCCCCGGCGGAGGCCCTCCTCACCATCGCCGACGAGACGTCCCCCAGCCTGCTCGTGCTCGGTGCCCACGCACGGGGCCGGTGGAAGCGGCACGTTCTCGGCTCGGTCACCTCCAAGGTGCTCCAGGCCACCACCCACCCCACCGCGGTGATCCCGCGCTCGGCGCCGGCGGACGCCGCCGGCACGTCGCTCCTGGTCGGCCTCGACGGGTCGCCGTCGTCGCTGCGGGCGTTGCGCTGGGCCGCCCTGTCGGCTGCGTCGCTCGGCGCCACCGTCTACGCGGTGTGCGTCGTGTCTCTCGACGGGTTCGCCGAGCGTCCCCGGCTCGCCGAATCAGACAGCGGCGATCCGGTCGGCGACACGCTCGAGGCGCTCCGTTCCCTCGCCACCCAGGTGGCGGCAGAGACGGGTGCCACGATCACGAGCGACGTTCTCGTCGGTCACCCGGCCGAGTGTCTGGTCTCCGCCGCCGAGGACCGGTTCGCGCTGGTGGTCGGCAAGACCGGGTACAGCCCCTTCAAGGACACCGCGCTCGGTTCGACCAGCCGGACCTGTGCCACCCACGCGGCGGTCCCCGTGATCGTGATCCCCTGACCGGAACCCTCAGGATCGACGGGACGGTCGGGGCCCCGTGTGCATCCGCTCCGACCGCCCCGGTCGAACATGGAAAGCGATTCAACGTTGAGCCGGGAAACGCCGATGGGTACCTATGGCTCGACGCCGCTCTCGGTTGGCCTTCCCGCGACCGCTGATCACCGCGATCCTGGTGTTCCTCGCCGGGCTCGTGATCAACGGTGCGTTCTTCATGCTCGAATCGTCCAGCCATAGGGACCGCGCCGCCGCCCATTTCGCCGACGACGCGGCCGTGGTCGTCGACCGGATCGAGGTCGCGATCCATCACGGCGCCGACCGCCTCGTCGCCCTCCAAGGTCTGTTCGAAGCTGCTGACGAGGTCACAACGGCCGACTTCTTGGTGTTCGCCGAGCGACTCGGTCCCGGGGACGGCATCGCTTCCCTCGGCTTCGCCCCGCTCGTGCGCGGCGAGAACCTCGATGCGTTCATCGCGGAGACACGGCGCACCGACCCCGGCTTCACCATCTACGAGTTCGATGCGGCGGGAGATCCAATCGCAGCCCAGCCCCGCACCGACTACTTCCCGGTGGTGGCCGA
>JASFUV010000124.1:0-4887 GCA_050050155.1 Acidimicrobiia bacterium
GAATCGGCGCCGTGAAGTTGGTGATTACTCCGGAGGAGTCGGGCAGGCTCGATGCCGCCGCCACCGAGCCCGTCGACACCTTGATGGAGCGGGCCGGATTCGGCGTGGCGGGAGTCGCCGCCGAGATGGGGGCTGGGTACGGCACCCGGGTGGTGGTGCTCGCAGGCAAGGGCAACAACGGCGGCGACGGATACGTGGCCGCCCGCGCCTTGGCGCGCCGCGGCGCCCAGGTCACCGTCCACGCTCTCGCCCTCCCCGACGAAGGGCCGTCACCGGCGTTCCGGGCGTATGTCCGGGCCCGCGCCGGGGGCGCCAGGGTGGTGCCTCTCGCCGGCCCGGTCGCCGCCGATCTGGTGATCGATGCCCTCTTCGGGGTCGGCTTCCGCGGCGAGCTGCCGGCCGCGACGGTGCCGTGGACCGCCACGCCCGCTCCCGTGCTCGCCGTCGACGTTCCCAGCGGCCTCGACGCCGCCACCGGCACCGTCGGCCAGGCTGCCTTCACCGCCGCCCGCACCGTCACCTTCCACGCCCTCAAACCCGGCCATCTGCTGGGGGAGGGGCCGGAACGGTGCGGCGAGATCACGGTCGTCGACATCGGCCTCGACGGCGGCGACCCCGCGCTGCGGATCTGCGAAGACGTCGACGCCCCCCGCCCGCCCCGGTCTCGTACCTCGCACAAGTGGTCGGCCGGCTCCGTCGCCGTCGTCGGTGGCTCACCCGGCCTCACCGGAGCGGCCCTCCTCGCCGCCACCTCCGCCCTCCACGGCGGGGCGGGCTCGGTCGCCGTCGTCTGCCCCGGGGCGCTCCAGCCCACCTATGCCACCTTGTCGGAGGCGGTGATGACCCGCGGCGTCGGCGAAGGACGGAGTTTCGGGAAAGGCGACGCCGCTGCGGTGCTGGAGGCGGCCGGCCGCTTCGACGTGATGGTGCTCGGGCCCGGCCTGGGTGGCGGCCAGGAGGACTTCGTCGCCGCGGTCGTGACCGGCTGGGACAAGCCCCTCCTGATCGACGCCGACGGTCTCAACGCCCTACGGGGCACCGGCGTGCTGGCGGAGCGGGACGCGCCGACCGTCATCACCCCCCACGCCGGCGAGTTCGCCCGCCTCGCCCGCACCCAACCCGGGCTGGAGGAGGCGGCGGCGCTCGCGGCGGCGGCCGGCATCGTCGTGGTACTCAAGGGGAACCCCACGTTCGTCGCCGGAGCGGAGCGCTGGGCGGTGACCAGCGGCGGGCCGGAACTCGCCACCATCGGGACCGGGGACGTGCTCTCCGGCCTCATCGCCGCCCTATGGGCCAGGGGACTCCCCGCCGAGGTCGCGGCCCGTTCCGGCGCCCACTGGCACGGCCGGGCCGGCGCCGATCTCGCCACGACCGGCACGGTCACTGCCGACGCCCTCGCCATCGCAGTCGGGAGGTACGCCTGGTGAGACCCTCCTGGGTCGAGGTCGACCTCGACGCCGTCCGCGCCAACGTGGCCGCGATCCGCCAACGGGTCGCCCCCTCCCGGGTCTGTGCCGTGGTCAAGGCCGACGCCTACGGCCACGGCGACGTGCCCTGCGCCGAGGCGGCGCTGGCCGGAGGCGCCGATTGGCTCGCGGTCGCCCTCGTCGAGGAGGGGGCCCGGTTGCGGGAAGCCGGCATCACCGCCCCCGTGTTCCTGCTCTCCGAGCCGGTGCGCGACGACGTGGCCGGCATCGTCGCATGGGACCTGATCCCGACCGGCTACCGCGCCGACTTCTGCGAGGCGCTCGCGGCCGAGGTGACCCGGCGGGGCGCCGATCCCTACCCCATCCACCTCAAGGTCGACACCGGCATGCACCGGGTCGGGGCCGATCCCGGTGACCTCCCTGCCCTCGTCCACCAGGTCGTGTCCGATCCCCGGCTGCGCCTCGACGGGCTGTGGACCCACTTCCCGGTCTCGGAATCCGATCAGGCGTACACCCGGCACCAGGTCGCCGACCTACTCGAGATCCGTGACCGCCTCGCCGCCGACGGGATCGAGATCCCGATGGTGCACGCCGCCAACACGGCGGGCGCCCTCGACCTGGCCGACGCCCGGCTCGACATGGTGCGGGTGGGTCTCGGCATCTACGGTCTGCGGCCCGATCCTGCCACCGCCCCGGATCTGCCGCTCCGCCCTGCGATGCGGGTCGTGTCCCGGGTCGCCTTCGTGCGGCGCCTCTCCGCAGGTGAGCGCCCCTCGTATGGACGCCGCCGCCCGCTGCCCAACGACGCCACGATCGCGACCGTCCCGATCGGCTACGCCGACGGGGTGGCGCGCCGCCTCGCCGACGTTGGCGGTGTGGTCCTGATCCGGGGGCGCCGCTACCCGTTCGCGGGCACGGTGACGATGGACCAGATCGTCATCGATGTCGGCGACGACGAGGTCGAGGTGGGGGACGAGGTGGTGGTCCTCGGCGCCCAGGGCCGCGACGCGGTTACGGCCGAGGAGTGGGCGGACCGGCTCGGCACCATCAACTACGAGATCGTCTGCCAGTTCGGGCCGCGGCTCCCGCGCCGCTACTTGGGGAGCCCCGATGCCTGACCCCACCCTGACCGCGGTCCCGGGTGTGCGGGTGGGGCACTGGAGCGACCGGGAGGCCCTCACCGGTGTGACCGTCATGGTGTTCGACGAACCCAACGTCGCCGCGGTGGAGGCCCGCGGGGCCGCCCCCGGCACGCGGGAAGTCGCCCTCCTCGCCCCCGGGATGAAGGTCGATGCCATCCAGGCCCTCGTCTTCGCAGGCGGCAGCGCCTTCGGGCTCGCCGCCGCCGACGGCGTGATGGCGGAGCTGGAGAAGGAGGGGCGGGGCCATCCCACCCCGGCCGGTGCTGTCCCCATCGTCCCGGCAGCCATCCTCTTCGACCTGATGGTGGGCGATGGGTCGGTGCGTCCCACCGCCGCCGACGGCGCCGCCGCCTTCCGTGCTGCCAGCACCGCCCCGGTGGCGATGGGCAGCGTCGGCGCCGGCACCGGGGCCACCGTGGCAAAGTGGCGTGGCCTCGAGACGATCCGCAAAGCCGGGATCGGGTCGGCCGCCACCCAGGTCGGATCCGCCACGGTGGGCGCCTTGGTGGCCGTCAACGCCGTCGGCGACGCCTTCACCCTCGGCGGCGAGCCGCTCACCGGAGGCCCGCTGATTCCCGTCCCGCCGGCGATGACCCCGGGACCGACCGAACACACCACCCTGGTGGCGGTCGTCACCGACGCCGCCCTCTCCCGGACCGATCTGCTGCGCCTCACGGTGCGGGCCCACGACGCCCTCGCCGCGTGTCTGCGTCCTGCCCATTCCCGCTACGACGGCGACATCGTGTTCGCGGTGTCGTGCGGCCCGGTCGCCGCCGATCTCGACGCAATCGGCGAGGCGGCCTTCGCCGTCACCGGCGCCGCCATCGAGCGGGGCGTGACCGAGGCGGGATCGCTGGGCGGGATCCCGGGATGGGAGGGGAGCACGCCATGACCGACCCGATCGAGGTGCGGGCCGCCGAACTCGCCGCCCTCGCCGCCGAGGCGAGTGGCTGTACCAAGTGCCGCCTCGCCGAGGGCCGTCTCTCCGTCGTGTTCGGCGCAGGCGATCCCGACGCCGATGTGGTGTTCGTCGGCGAGGGTCCCGGCCAGCGGGAGGACGAGCAAGGGCTCCCGTTCGTCGGTCCTTCCGGCAAGCTGCTCGAACAGCTCCTCGGCGAGATCGGCCTGGCGCGGAGCGACGTCTACATCGCCAACGTCGTCAAGTGCCGTCCCCCCGGGAACCGCGATCCCCGCCCCGACGAGATCGACGCCTGCAAGCCGTACCTGCGCAGCCAGCTGCAACTCATCGACCCGAAGGTGGTGGTGACGTTGGGGAACTTCTCGACGAAGCTCCTGATGCGCACCGACTCGGGCATCACCCGGCTGCGGGGCCGCGCCTATGAATGGTGGAACCGGTTCCTGGTCCCGACGTTCCATCCCGCGGCCGCGCTGCGGGGCAGCCAGCGGGTCTACGAGGAGATGCGGTACGACTTCGGGCTGGTGCAGGGCGTGCTCCAAGGTAGGCTCCAGCGCGACGCGGCCGGCCCCACCGACGAGATCGAGATCGGCCCGTCTGCCCCCGATCCGGAGCAGCTGGACCTGTTCGGATGAGCACGGTGCCGCCGCTCTTCCCTGCCGGATCCGGCGCAGCATGCCGGAGAAACCGGTGACCCGATGGGGGAGAGGATGATCGAGACCGAGACCGAATCGCCGGCCGGGACCCTGGCCCTGGGCCGCCGCCTCGCCGCCCTGCTGGGGGCCGGCGACGTGTTACTGCTGGCGGGCCGTCTCGGCGTGGGCAAGACCCTGCTGGTGTCCGGCGTCGCCGAAGGTCTCGGGGTCTCCGAGCCGGTGACGAGCCCCAGCTTCGTGCTGGTGCGGACCTATCAAGGCCTCGTCCCGGTGGTGCACGCCGACGTGTACCGGCTCGGCTCCTCGGGGGAGTTCGACGACCTCGAATTGCCCGAGTCGGCACGGCAGGGTGTGCTCCTCATCGAATGGGGCGACGCGGTCACATCCGGCGTCCCGCCCGACCACCTGACGATCCGGATCGAAGCCACCGGTGAGTCGCGTCGCCGGTTCACGTTCCTCCCGGCGGGGACGTGGAAGGACCGGCCGCTTGCGGAGCTGCAGGCATGAGGATCCTGGCGCTCGACACCGCAACCCCGTCGTCGTCGGTGGCGCTCGGCGAGGACGCCACCGCGGTGGCGCTGGCGCTCCAGCACGACCGCCGCGGCCACGTCGGGTTCCTGATGCCCGCCATCGATTTCTGCTTCCACCGGGTGGGCTGGGCACCGTCGGATCTCGATCTGGTCGCGGTCGACATCGGTCCCGGCGGCTATACCGGGATCCGGGCCGGGATCAGCGCCGCGCAGGGC
>JASFUV010000125.1:0-4878 GCA_050050155.1 Acidimicrobiia bacterium
CGGACGAAGAGCGACCCATGGCGTCGGTCACCAAGCTGATGACCGCCCTCGTGGTGCGCGACCACGCCGCCCTCGACGAACGGGTCCGGGTATCGGCCACCGCCGCCGGAATCGGCGAATCCGAGGTCGGGCTCGTCGAAGGGGAGGTGTGGAGCGTCGAGGACCTCCTCACCGGCATGCTGGTGCGATCCGGCAACGACGCCGCCGTGGCGCTCGCCCAGCACGTCGGCGGCAGCGTGGCCGGTTTCGCCGAACTCATGAACGTCAAAGCGGCCGAGATGGGGCTCCGGCACTCCCACTTCGTCAATCCGCACGGTCTCGACGCCGACGGGCACTCCACCTCGGCGGCCGACCTCGCCGTCATCGCCCGCGCCGTGCTCGCCGACCCGGTCCTGGCGACGATGGTGCGCACCCGCATCGTCAAATTCACCGCGAGCCCCACCGGCGCCGCCCGCGTCGCCGAAAACACCAACGCCCTGCTCGGCCGCTACCCGGGTGTGGTCGGGATGAAGACCGGCTACACCAGCCAGGCCGGGCGGGTGCTCGTCTCGGCGCTCGAACGCGGCGACCGCACCCTGGTGGCAGTGGTCATGGGGAGCGAGGACCACTTCGCCGACAGTCGCGAACTGCTCGACTGGGCCTACCGGAGCCGCTCGCTCCAGGACCGCCTCCTGGTGCCGCTCCTGGAGGAAGAAGGAGGGGGCGGAACCGTTCCCACCGGGACCCGGCTCAGCCCCGAGTTGCGGGTCCAGGTCGCCACGATCCGGCCCCTTCCCAGCGGGCTCGAGGCGGTCACCCCACCGGAGGAGACCGGCGGGGCGATCGCGATCCGGGAATGGCTGCGTGACATCCTCCCCGTCACGTTGGGAGGCGCCGGGTGAGTGGCGAACCGTACGTCGAAGTCGTCGACGAGGAGACCCTGGCACGCCGGGTCGCCGGTCTCGCCGAAGAGGTGAACACCGACTACGCCGGCAAGGAACCGGTCCTGGTCGGGGTGCTCGGAGGCTGCGTCCCGTTCCTCGCCGACCTGGTCCGCCACCTCGACCTCCCGATCGAGATCGACTTCCTGGCACTCACCCGCTTCGGGACCGAAGGCCGGGTCGGGATCGCGATGGACACCGGGATCTCCCTCCAGGGCCGCGACGTGGTGATCGTCGAGGACATCGTCGACACCGGCCTCACCCTCGCCACGCTGCGCCGGGTGATGGAAACCCGCGGCGTCGCCAGCCTCAGCACCGTCGCCCTCCTCGACAAGGTGACGCGGCGCATCGTCGACGTCCCGGTGGAGTACCGCGGCTTCGAAGTCGGCGACGAGTACCTGCTCGGCTACGGCCTCGACTGGGACGGGCGCTACCGCAACGTCAGATCGCTGTGGGCCGTGATGGACCTCGGGACCCTCGCCGACGCCCCCGAGTCGTTCGTCCCGATGGGGCTCGGGGACCGATCGACACCCGGGTCCGCAGCCGAAGGCCGGTGATAGGCTGAATCCATGGACCAGGTGCCCATGGAACTGATCGGGGTGCGGATCGAACTCCCCACCAACATCCCGATCCTGCTGCTGCGAGAGACCGGCGGGACCCGCTACCTCCCGATCTGGATCGGGACCGCGGAGGCCACCGCCATCGCTCTCGCCCTCGAAGGAGTCGAGCCGCAGCGGCCCATGACCCACGACCTCCTCAAGACCGTCGCCGAGACCCTCGGCGCCACCGTGAGCCGGGTCGAGGTCACCGCCCTCACCGAAGGCACCTTCTACGCCGACCTGGTACTGGCCCGCAACGGCTCCGAACTCCGGGTCTCGTCCCGTCCCTCCGACGCCATCGCCCTGGCGGCCCGCACCGAGGCGCCGCTGTTCGCCGACCGCGGCGTCCTCGACGAAGCCGGTGTCGTCATCCAGGAGGAAGGGGAGGAGGAGCAGGAGATCGAGCGTTTCCGCGAGTTCCTCGACGAGGTCAGCCCCGAGGATTTCGGCTCCGAGTCGTCCTGAGCCTCCACCGCGTTATCCACAGGGGTTGTTGACAACTCTGACCCGTTCTCGGTAACTTCACCGCGGTAGTTCGGCGGGCGGAATTACGCCGGTGTAAGCTGCGCAACGCAAAGGAGACTCGCCGTGACCCAACAGGGAGCAATCGACCAGGCAGAGGGGTACCGGGCCCCGCAGGTGTGCAAGCTGGTCGGGATCAGCTACCGCCAGCTCGACTACTGGGCTCGCACCGGGCTGATCCAGCCGTCGATCCAGACCGCCCGCGGCTCCGGCAGCCAGCGCAAGTACGCCTTCGCCGACATCGTGCAGCTCAAGGTCGTCAAGCGCCTCCTCGACGCCGGCATGAGTCTCAACAAGATCCGCACCGCCATGGACATCCTGCGGCAACAGCTGCAGAGCAACAACCCGCTCACCGATGTGACCTTGCTGTCCGACGGGACCACCATCTACGCGGCCCACAGCGCCTCCGAGGTGGTCGACATCTTCAAGCAGGGCCAGGGAGTCTTCGGGATCGCGGTGGGCCCGGTGCAAGAGGAACTCGAGGGTGAGATCCACGCCCTGTTCCCCGCGCCGGAGACCGCGATGGAGAGCACGACGGTATCGGAGGCGCGAGCCAACTGACCACGTCCAACGACTTCGGACCCCAACCGGCGGACCTCGTCGATTTCGCTCACGAGAGCGAGCGCCAGTTCGCCCGCCTCCTCGACTTCTACGACATCCCCTGGGAATTCGAGCCCCGCGAGTTCGCCATCGAATTCGAGTCGGACGGGACGCCGCTCAAGTTCTTCCGACCCGACTTCTACCTGCCCGACGACGACATCTTCATCGAGATCACCACGATGAATCAGCGGCTCGTCACCAAGAAGAACCGCAAGGTGCGCCAGCTCCGGACCCTCTACCCGGAGATCCGCTGCAAGATCTTCTACCAGCGGGACTACCTGCACCTCCTCATCAAGTACGGGCTCGCCGAGCCCGAGGATCAGGAGCTGCCGGCGGCGCCGACCCGGGTGCCGGGCCCGCCCCAGGTCGTCGATCTGGGTGAGGACCCCGCCGGTGAGGCGGCGGTAGGCTGACCGGACGAATTCGCCGAAGCGGTCCGCCATGATCCAGAGCCCACTCCGCGCCCTCCACGAACGGCTCGGGGCGCGCTTCACCCGTTTCGGTGACTGGGAGATGCCGCTCCAGTACGCCGGCGTCATCGCCGAGCACGACGCGGTCCGCCACACCGCCGGGATCTTCGACGTCTCCCACCTCGGCCGTTTCGCCCTCTCCGGGGACGGCGCCCTCGCCACCCTGCGCCGCACCCTGTGCAACGACATCGCCACGGTGGCCCCCGGCCGGGCCCAGTACACCATGCTCCTCAACGACCACGGCGGGATCGAGGACGACCTCATCGTCTGGTGGCTCGACGAAGCCTCGTTCTGGGTGCTGCCCAACGCCGCCAACGAGACGAAGGTGATCGACGCGGTCGCCGCCGCCGGGGACGGCGCCGTCATCGAGCCGAAGCGGCCTGTCACCGTGATGCTGGCGGTACAAGGACCCGACGCCCCCGAGGTACTCGAGCAGGTGCTCGGCGTCACCCCCGGAAGGTTCCGCATCGCCTCCGGCACCTTCGCCGGGGCGCCTTTCCTCGCCGCCGGCACCGGATACACCGGCGAGCCCGGCGCCGAGGTGTGCCTCGCTCCAGACCCGGCCGCGGAGCTCTTCGAGGCGCTGGTAGCAGCCGGAGCGGCGCCCTGCGGGCTCGGCGCCCGTGACACCCTCCGGCTCGAGCAGGGGTACCCGCTGTGGGGCCAAGACCTCGACCCGACCGGGACGCCGCTGGAGGCAGGGTTAGCATGGGTCGTCTCCTGGGACCACGACTTCGTCGGGAAACGGGCCCTGGAAGCCCAGCGGGACGGGGTGCTGCCACGCCGTCTCGTCGGGTTCCGCACCCGGGACCGGCGGGTTCCCCGGCACGGCTACCGGCTGCGGGCGGGTGGCAGCGCCGGAACCGTGACCTCGGGCAACTTCAGCCCGGGGCTGGGGTGTGGCATCGGCCTCGGGTACCTGAGCCCGGCGCCGGGACCCGAAGCACCGGTCCAGATGGAGGCACGTGGACGGTGGTACGACGTCGACCGGGCGGAGCCACCCTTCATCTGACGGAGAGAAGGAGGACCGATGGCGACCGTGCTCGGAATCGACATCGGGGGCTCGGGCATCAAAGCGGCCCCGATCGATGTCACCAAGGGCGATCTACTGTCGAAGCGGAAACGGTACAAGACCCCGCAGCCGGCGGTACCCGAGACGATGGTCGACGTCGTCGCCAAACTCGTCGCCCACTTCAAGTGGGAGGGTCCCATCGGATGCACCCTGCCGTCGGTGGTCGAGGACGGCGTGGTCAAGTCGGCCGCCAACATCGACGACAGCTGGATCGGCGTCGAGGGCGACAAGCTCTTGAGCGACCGGCTCGGGCAGAAGGTCACCCTCATCAACGACGCCGACGCCGCCGGCCTCGCCGAGATGCGGCTCGGGGCCGGCCGCGACGCCGCCGGCGTCGTGCTGCTCCTCACCCTGGGGACCGGGATCGGCAGCGCCCTGTTCAACGACGGCGTGCTCGTGCCCAATACCGAACTCGGGCACCTCGAATTCCGCGGCATGGACGCCGAGGACTACGCCGCCGCCCGGCTCGTCGAACGCGATGAGATGCGCATCGACTGGTGGGCGAGCCGCGTCAACGAGTACCTCCGGTACGTCGAGCGGATCCTGTCGCCCAAGCTGCTCATCATCGGAGGCGGGATCTCCAAACGCTTCGACGACTTCGTCACGTTCCTCGAGACCAACGCCAAGGTCGTTCCCGCCGCCCACCGCAACAACGCCGGCATCATCGGCGCCGCGGTCGCCGCCGCGGAACGGCT
>JASFUV010000126.1:0-4794 GCA_050050155.1 Acidimicrobiia bacterium
CGGCGGATCCGGCGACCTTCGCCTCCCTGCTGGAGATGGCGGACGGCTCGGACGTCAATGCCTTGGTGTTCGACGCCAAAGACGAGGCGGGCGCCGTGCACTACGCCACGGACGTGCAGGAGGCGTCGGACATCGGCGCGGTCGAGCCTCTCTACGACCCGGCGGCGCTGCTGGCCGACGCCCACCGCCACGACCTCTACGCGATCGCGCGGATCGCGGTGTTCGAGGATCCGGTGCGGGCCAGGGAACGGTCGGAGCGCAAGCTGGCGGGGTCGTGGATGGATCCCACCGACGAGGCCAACTGGGAGTACCCACTGGACCTCGCGGTCGAGGCGTGCACGCTCGGATTCGACGAGATCCAGTTCGACTACGTCCGGTTCCCGGCCGGGCTGACCGGGGAGGCGGCCCGCCGCAGCCACCCCACCACCCAGGCGGAGCGGATCGCGGCCGTCGTCGGGTTCCTCGACGAGGCCCGGACCCGGCTCCACCCCGTCGGGTGCGCGGTGGCGGCCGACATCTTCGCCATCGTGCTGTCGTCGCCCGACGACCAGGGCATCGGGCAGCGACCCGAGGAGTTGTCCCAGGCGGTCGACGTGCTGAGCCCGATGGTCTACCCGAACCACTACGACGACGGGTGGCTCGGGTTCGCCGATCCGGCCGATCATCCGGGTGCGGTGGTGGCCGACGCCCTCGACGACGGGATGGTGCGGCTGGTGGGGACCGCGGTGTTGCGCCCGTGGTTGCAGGCGTTCAGCTACTCGTCGAGCAGCATCCTCGCCGAGATCGGCGAGTCGGAGCAGCGCGAGTTGGGGTGGATGCTGTGGAACCCGGGGAGCCGCTACGAGATGGAATCGCTGCCGGATGCGGGCGACGAGCCCGCCGGCGCTGCCGGCCCATGAGGAAGGGGGCGCCCGTGGGGCGCCCCCTCATCGACTCGCCGTCGGGACCTCAGGAGGCCAGGTAGCGCTCCAGATCCCCGTTGGTCGGATCCTCTCCCCGAGCGAAAGCTTGCACGTTGTCGCGGGCGTCGACGTCGCGGTACTGCACCGGCGGGCTCTTCATGAAGTATGAGGAGGGCGCCAGCAGCGGGCCGCCGATGCCGTCGTCGAGGGCCCGCTTGATGCAGCGCACCGCGTCGATGACGACGCCGGCCGAGTTGGGCGAGTCCCACACCTCGAGCTTGAGCTCGGCGTTGAGTGGGACGTCCCCGAACGCCCGGCCTTCGAGCCGGATGTAGGCCCACTTGCGGTCCGAGAGCCACGGGACGTGGTCGGACGGCCCGATGTGGACGTCGTCGGCTGCGATGCCGTTGTCGAGCTGGGAGGTGACGGCCTGGGTCTTCGAGATCTTCTTCGACTCGAGCCGTTCCCGTTCCAGCATGTTCTTGAAGTCCATGTTGCCGCCGACGTTGAGCTGGTAGGTGCGGTCGACGGTGACGCCGCGGTCCTCGAAGAGGCGGGCCAGGTTGCGGTGCATGATGGTGGCGCCCACCTGCGACTTGATGTCATCGCCGACGATGGGCAGGTTGGCGTCCTTGAACTTGCGGGCCCATGCCGGGTCGGAGGCGATGAAGGCGGGGATGCAGTTCACCATGCCGACGCCGGCGTCGAGCGCCGCCTGGGCGTAGAACCGGGCCGCTTCCTCGGACCCCACCGGGAGGTAGTTGACGAGGACGTCGGCCCCGCTCTCGCGCAACACGGCGGCGACGTCGACCGGTTCGGCTGCCGATTCCTCGATCGTCATCCGGTAGTACTTGCCGAGCCCGTCGAGGGTGGGTCCGCGCTGCACCGTGACGCCGATCTCGGGTACGTCGGTGAAGCGGATGGTGTTGTTCTGGCCCATCCACATCGCCTTGCCGATGTCCTCGCCCACTTTGGCGGCGTCGACGTCGAAGGCGGCGACGAACTCGACGTCGCCGACGTGGTAGCCGGCGAGCACCACGTTCATGAGGCCGGGGATGTCCTCGGCAGGATCGGCGTTGCGGTAGTACTCGACTCCTTGGATGAGCGAATTGGCGCAGTTGCCGAGACCAACGATCGCGACCTTGACCTTCTTCATTGCTGTCCTCCCATGAGCATCCGAGGGGCATCGACGTCGTGCTCGGCTCGCGCATGGGCGATGAGCTCGTCGAGCCAGCCGATGTCGGCCTCGGCTGCCCCCACGTTGTGTTTCAGTAGTGCCATCGTGTAGTGATCGACCGGCCCCTCTGCGGGGACGTCACGCAACGCCCTGCGTGCGTCGGTGAGGCGGGCGACCAGCTGGCTGCGGCGCCGCTTCAGCGTGCGGAGCCGGGCCGGTGGTTCGAGATACTCGAAGAAGGCGAGGCGCATGTTGAACCTGCGGTCCTCCTCCGTCTCGGTGGTGTCGGTGTCGAGGATGCGGGCGAACTCGCTTGCTCCCTTGTCGGTGAGCCGGTACGCCTTGCGTCTCCCCGTCTGGCGGAGTGCCTCGATGAGCCCGCGCTTTTCCAGCCGCCGCAGGGCGGGGTAGAGCGATCCGAATGACACCCGCAGGAACCCGAGCTCGGCGAGTTGCCGCTTCAGCTCGTATCCGTGGTGCGGGTGCCTCCGGAGGAGGCCGAGGACTGCAAGATCCAGCATGAGGCGAAAGTATATCGATCCGATACAAATGTAGCGAATCGATATAGTGCGTTTTCGCGTCTTGTGGGGCGTGGTAGGCCGCCACTTGGCGCCCGGGGCGCCGCCGCCCTTGAATGGCACCATCGATCGAAGGAGACCCGGTGGAGACCTTGCAGGACGTGCATTCCTTGGTGCGGTGGCTGGTGCTGGCGGCGGTGATCGCCGCCGTCGTGATCGCCCTGCTGCGCCGCGGGCGCGGCATGACGGCAGGCGCCGGGTTCCCGCGAGTGGCGGTGATGGTCATCGACATCCAGGTGGCGCTGGGGCTCGCGTTGTGGCTCTTCGACGAGGGATGGAACCAGTCGTTCTTCTTCAAGGTGATCCACCCGCTCTTCATGCTGCTGGCCGCCGGGGTGGCCCACATGGCGGTGGTGACGGGCCGGCGCCGTCCCGAGCGCGCCGACCTGGCGACGGTGATCGGGTTCGGCGCCTCGCTCATCCTGATGGTCGCCGCCATCCCCTGGGACCGCCTCTGATCCGGCGGCCCGTGTCAGAGGTGGGCGGTGGCGTCCCCGACGAACAGGTTGCGTGACAGCGGATCGCATCCGGAGAGAGTGCCCTCGACGACCACGTCGTCACCTTGGGTGAGGGGGCGCCGGCCGGCGTCGTCGGGGAGGCCGGCGACCAGGTCGATCTCCGTGTTGCCGTAGAGGTCGTTGTCGACCTGCGCCACGGTGACGGTGGCGCGGACCCCCGGCCCCTCTCCCAGATCGGGGTCGTTACGGAAGGGACGCGCCTCCTTGACCCGTCCTTGCCACCGGATGGCGAGGCCCCGATAACGCTGGTTGAACTTCGCGAGTGTCTCGAAACTGAGGTCGTCGCCGGCGAACAGGTCGGTCGCCAGCGGGCCCGGATCGTCGCTCACGCCGGCGGGTGGCGCCGGGTCCGGCTGCTGCCTGAGGGTCCGCTTCCAGCCCTGCACCTCCGGGTCGGCGGGGAGCAGCCTCTCGAGTGCGGTGAGCCGCTCGGCGGCGGCTTCCTCCTCGCCGGCGGCGGCGAGGGTGTCCATCTCCCGGAGTCGGGTGTCGACGTCGTCGGGATCGGCGGCGACCGTTTCGCCGAGCCGTTCCGCCACCGACCGCAACTCGCCGCGGCGGCGGGCGTCGATCAACCGGTCGTGTGGCCCGGGGTCGGTGTCGGTGAGTGCCCGGGCGGCGGCGAGCAGGCGGCGGGTGATGGAGACGAGGGCGTCGGACCGGCGAATGAGGCCGGTGCGTTCCAGGGAGATTCGGTTGTCGCCGACCTGGACCTGCGGGTAGGCGGCGAGGAGGCGGAGCAGCGAATCGCGGACCGCCGGGGTGAGGAGGGCGGCGGCTCGGGCCGCGTCGGATGTCTTGACGATGAAGGCCTCGTCGAAGGCGGGATCACCGACCTCGACGTCCTGGGCGCCGAACAGCTTGGTGAGCCTGCGGAGGGCGTGCTCGCGGCGCAGCGAGAGATCGAATCCGAGCGGCGGGTAGGAGACCCGGAAGCGGGTCACGACGTGCTGGCTGTTGCCGCCGCCCCGGTTGACGGCGTCGACACGGACCGGGTGGGTGGCCATCGTCCCGGTGATGGACCTGCCGGAGAAGCCCTTCCCGGGCGAGTACACGAGGCCGAGCTGGTCGGCCGCCCCCCGCCAGCCGGCGGCCGTCGCCCGGTTGTAGGCGATGCCGATCCACCCTGCGACGACGACGACCACGAGACCCAACACCACGAAACCCACGAGCATGGGGCGAGTCTATGCCGGTGGGGCGGGTTCGGCGCGCCCGGCGCCGTCCCCCTCGCCCGCGAGGCGCCGGATCAGGGGTTTCACCACCTCTTCGGGCCGGAACGCGGCGGCACGCGCCAGCGAACGGTCCTGGAACTCGCGGCGGCGATCCGGGTCGGCGGCGAGGGCGGCGAGGGCGGCGGCCAGTGCCGCGGCGTCGCCCGGCGGCACGAAGATGGCGGCATCGTCGAGCGCTCGACGTTGCGGGGGTGTGTCGGCGGTGATCACGACGCACCCACTCGCCATGCCTTGATACACCTTGTTGGGGACCACCGCGGCCGCCTTGGGCGTCGTCCCGAAGATGCCGAGGCAGACGTGGTGCGCGGCCACGAGGGCGGGGAGGGCGTCGGGCTCGACCCACGGCACCCAGCCGATGTCGCCCTCCGTCGAGCCGAGGGAGGCGCG
>JASFUV010000127.1:0-4783 GCA_050050155.1 Acidimicrobiia bacterium
CGGCGGGCCCGGGTCGTGACCTACGGCACCGCACACCTCCCCGATGCGACGGCCCGGACGGTCGCAGCCGAGGTGGCCGGCGTGGCGGGGCGCCTCACCACCGGGCAGCTGGCGGCGCGAGTCCGGCGCCTCTGCCTCGCGGTCGATCCCGACGAGGGGAGGAGGCGCTACGAGCAGGCGGTGGCGGAGCGGCGGGTGGTGAGTGAACCGACACCGGCGGGATCGGTCAACCTGCTCGGACTGGATCTGCCCGCGGGTCGCACCGCCGCGGTGATGCGGCGTGTCGCCGTCCTGGCCCGGCATCTCAAGGTGGAGGGCGAGTCCCGCACCATGGACCAGCTGCGGGCCGACGTGTTCCTGGACCTGCTCGACGGGTCGGCCGAAGGGGACGGCACCGGGGCGGCCGGGCCGGCCCGCGGATCGGTGGATCTCCAGGTGGATCTCGCGACCCTGGCGGGGTTGTCGGAGGCGCCGGGGGAGGTGGCCGGGTTCGGGCCGGTGATCGCCGATGTGGCCCGGCAGGTCGCCTCGCAGGCCGGCGCGACATGGCGGTACACGGTGATCGATCCCGAATCGGGTCAGATCGTCCACACCGGGGTGACGCGGCGGCGCCCGACGGCCGGTCAGCGGCGTGCCGTCGAGGCGCGCCACCGGACCTGTGTGTTCCCGGGGTGCCGGATGCCGGCGGCGGAATGTGACCTCGACCATCAGGTGATGTGGTCCGAGGGTGGGGCAACCTGCGTGGACAATCTGGTGCCGTTGTGCCGGCACGATCATCGTCTTCGGCACCTCGCAGGGTGGAGCCACGAAACGTTGCCCGACGGCGACCACCGGTGGGTGAGCCGCCTCGGCCACGTGTACACCTCGAGTGGCCGTTCACCTTGAGGGCGTGGGGCGAGTCGCCGCCCCCGCGGATCTCGCTGCCGTTCGACGTCTCCTCGCCCCCATAGGTCGCCCGACCCATTTCGGCGCTCGCCGACGTGGCGTTTCGTCGCGTCCAAGGTCCAGTCGGGGTGTGTCGTACCCCGCGAATACCCAATGAACACGGGGTCGCCACGGAGTGTGGCCGGGGGACCAGGTGGGGCGCCGGGGGTCGGATCGTGGGGAGCGGTGGGGGCAAGGGGGTGAAAAGTGGTTGACAGGGGGTGAGAAATGGGGGAGAGTGGGGCATCGTGGGAGATGACGATCGCAATGGAGTGGGCCTCACGTGTTTCTAGGGACATACGACCATTCGCTGGACGGCAAGGGCCGCTTGGTGATGCCCAGCAAGTTCCGGGGGGACCTGGACAAGGGCTGTGTCATCACCAAGGGTCAGGAACGCTGCCTCTACGTCTTTCCCCTGGCCCGGTGGGAGGAGGAAACCTCCCGGGTCAGCAGCCTCCCGAGAACAGATAGGCGGGCCAGGAAGATCGCTCGCTCCCTCTTCGCCGGAGCGAGCGATCTCAGCCTCGACCGTCAGGGACGCATCCAGATCCCCGAGAAGCTGCGCGGCTACGCCTCCCTCGAAAAGGACGTCACCGTGGTGGGGAGCGCCGACCACGTCGAGATCTGGTCCACCCCCGTGTGGGAGGCCGAGGAGGCAGAAGCCGACGAGTTCTACTCGGGAATCGAAGAAGTCCTCGGACTCGGGGAGGACCTGTGATCCCCGCCGCGTACCGCACCGCACCGCACCCACCAGCAACGCCCATCGACGGTTCTGGCCCACGGTCAGTCCCCCGGATGCCATTTGGAAGGCCCCTTACTCCGCCCGCTTCCATCATGGCGCCAGCGCTCCGGGGGGCTGACCATGGATCAGAACCCAGCAACGACGGCACATCCGGCTCCCTACCACCAACCCGTGATGGTGGAGAAGGTCGTGGAGCTGTTCCGGCCACTGGCGCGGGGAACGATCGTCGACGCCACCTTCGGCGGGGGAGGGCACACGACAGCGCTGCTCGCCGCGATGCCGGAGATCCACGTCCTCGCACTCGACCGGGATCCCGACGCGGCAGCCGAGGTCCCGGACGACCCGCGACTCACGTTCGTGGCAGCGAATTTCGCGGATCTGGACCGGGTGCTGGACACCCGGGCATCGGAAGACCAGCAGCATGACCGGCCCATTCGTGGTGCTGGGGCCGTGGCAGGAGCCCTCTTCGACCTTGGTGTCTCCTCCCACCAACTCGACGAAGCGTCGCGCGGATTCTCGTACCGGCGGGAGGGACCGCTGGACATGCGCATGGATCCCACCCACGGCCCCACCGCCGCAGATGTCGTCAACGAGCGATCCGTCGCCGAGCTCGTCCGCATCCTCCGGCGCTACGGCGAAGAGCGCATGGCACGGCGGATCGCCGAAGCCATCGTCCGTCACCGACCCATCACCGACACCGCCGCCCTCGCCGAAGTCGTCGCCGGCGCCGTCCCCGCGCCGGCCCGCCGTCGCCGTCATCCCGCTCGCAAAGCCTTCCAAGCGCTCCGCATCGAGGTCAACGCCGAACTCGACGCCCTCGCACGCGGCCTCGACGCCGCCCTCGACCGGGTTCGACCCGGAGGGAGGGTCGTCGTGATCAGCTATCACTCACTGGAGGACCGCATCGTCAAGCGCAGATTCGCAGCTGGAGCCAGCGGCTGCGTCTGCCCTCCGGACCTCCCGGTGTGCACATGCGGGCGAGCCGCCGAGCTCAGGTTGCTCGCCCGCAAAGGTCTCCGTCCCGACGCAACCGAGATTGCCCGCAACCCGCGGTCCCGCTCCGCGGTGCTGCGAGCGGTCGAGAAGGTGGCATCGTGACCGCCGGAACCCTTCGGGCCCACCCCGCCGCCGACTTCGAGGCGGTCGCCGACGCTGCCCGCCTCAAGCCCCGGGTCCGGCTCTGGGTCCTGTTCGCCCTCGCCGTCATCATCGCCTTCTTCGGCCTCATCTACTCGCGCATCTCGCTCGACCACTCCGCCTTCGAGATCCAGGAACTCGAGCAGCGCATCAGCGCCGAAGAGGCCCGCTACTGGCAGCTCCGGCTCGACGTCGCCGAGTTGCAGAGCCCGCAACGGATCGAATCCCTCATTGCCAATCGTGGATTCGTGTACCCCGAGGCCCGCGTTGCCCTCGCGGTCCCGGGGATGGACAAGGAACCACTCGACGCCGAGTACCGGTGGGCCCAGCTGAAGGCGTTTCTGAGCGCCCAGCCATGACCGGCAAGGCGGGGGAGTAGCCATGGGGCGGCCCCGCTGGCGCGTCGCCGACATTCGCCTCGTGCTCGTCGGGTTCTTTCTCATCGCGGCCTGGATCAGCATCGGGTACCGCCTCTTCGAGGTCCAAGGGGTCCATGCCGCCGAGTACGCCGAGCCCGGCTTCGACCAGCGGGTCCGGCACGAGGAGACCCCCGCCAAGCGGGGCACCATCTACGACCGAGACGGCATCGAACTCGCCGTCACCGTCGACTCCGCCACCGTCGTCGCCAACCCCAGCCTCATGACCGATCCGGTCGGCACCGCCGCCGCCCTCGCCCCGGTCCTCGGCCTCGACGAGGCGTCCCTCGCCACCCGTCTCGCCGACCCCGAGTCCCAATTCGCCTACGTCGCCCGGCGCATCGACGCCGTCGACGCCGAACGGGTCCGTGCCGTGATCTCGGACCAGAGCCTCAAGGGCCTCTCGATCATCACCGAGCCCGATCGTGTCTACCCCGCCGGAAGCCTTGCATCCCAGGTGCTCGGCTTCGTGCGCCAGGACGATCAGGCGGGACTGGAGGGCATCGAGCTCGAATACGACGACCTCCTATCCGGCACGCCCGGCTCCCGCATTCTCGAGCGGGACAGCTACGGCGTTCCGATTCCCTCCGGTGAGCTGCTCATCGAGCCCGCCGTTCCCGGATCCGACCTCGTGCTCACCATCGATCGGGAAATCCAATCGGCCGTGCAGCACGCCGCCGATCAGGCGCTGCTCGACACCAACGCCGCCGGCGCCACCGTCGTCGTCCTCGAGGTCGGCACCGGCGACATCCTCGCCATGGCCAGCGCCCCCGGCTTCGACTCCAACGAGCGCGACACCATCGACACCGGGGCGGTGCGCAACCGCGCCGTCACCGACGTCTTCGAACCGGGTTCCACCCTCAAGGTGGTCACGATCTCCGCCGCCCTCGAAGAAGGTCTCGTCACTCCCGAGGACTCCTGGTTCGTGCCCGCCGAACTCGCGATCCCCCCCAAGGAGGAGCCCTACAGCGACGAGGGCCGGAGAGAGGGCGCGGTGATGAGCGTCGCCGACATCGTCGCCCACTCCTCCAACATCGGCACCATCCAGATCGAACAGGAACTCGGCAACGACGACCTCCACCGCTACCTGAGCTCCTTCGGGCTCGGTCAGTCGACCGGCTCCGGCCTCCCCGGAGAGGTCTCCGGTCTGCTGCGGCCCGCAGCAGAATGGTGTCCCAACGTCTGTGGGCCCTCCACCGCCATCGGCTACCGCGTCGACGTCACCGCCCTCCAGATGGCGGCGCTGTTCGCCACCGTCGCCAACGACGGCGTGTGGGTTCAGCCGCACGTCGTCCAAGAGATCGTCGACAGCGACGGCGCCACCGGCACGACGGAGCCGCAGCAGCGTCCCGTGCTCTCCAAGGCGACCGCCGAGACCATGCGCGCCCTGCTGCGCGGCGTCGTCGAGGTCGGCACCGGCCACCGTGCCGCCATCGACGGCTACACCGTGGGCGGCAAGACCGGCACCACCCAGAAGTTCCTCAGCGACGAAGGCATCTACAGCGAGGACGACAGGATCGCCAGCTTCATCGGCATGGCACCCCTCAGCGACCCCCGTATCGTG
>JASFUV010000128.1:0-4749 GCA_050050155.1 Acidimicrobiia bacterium
ATCAACGGCCACGACGTCCTGGTGGTGCGCAGCACCCGCGTCACCGCCGAGGTGATCGAGGCGACCCAGACGCTCATGCTCGTCATCCGGGCCGGGGCGGGCACCAACACCATCGACGTGGCGGCCGCCGCCGATCGCGGCGTGTTCGTGTGTAACACCCCCGGCCGCAACGCCATCGCGGTCGCCGAGCTGACGATGGGGCTCCTCACCGCCGTCGACCGCAGCATTCCCGACAACGTCCGCGACCTCCGCGCCGGCAGGTGGAACAAGGCACGCTACGGAAAGGCGCGCGGCCTCGCCGGGCGCTCCATCGGCATCGTCGGCATGGGGCGTATCGGTCTGGCGGTGGCGGAACGCGCCAAGGCATTCGCGATGGACCTCGTCGTCCTCGCCCATCCCGGGAGGGACGCCGACACCCAGGCCCACCTCGACGCGCTCGGGGTGCGCTTCGTGCCCGATCTGATGCACATGGCCGAGACCTGCGACGTGCTGACCTTCCACGTCCCTGCCGGCGACAGCACCCACCACCTCATCTCGCGCGAGCTCCTCCAGCACGTCAAACCCGGCGCCATCATCATCAACACCTCGCGAGGGAGCGTGCTCGACGAGCAAGCCCTCATCGAGGCAATGGACGCCAAAGGGGTGCGCGCCGGCCTCGACGTCTACGCCGACGAGCCCCAGACCTCCGAGGCCGAGTTCGACGCGGAGATCGCCCGCCATCCCAACGTCTACGGGACCCATCACATCGGGGCCTCGACGGAGCAGGCGCAAGAGGCGATTGCCGACGCGGTGCTCGAGCTCATCGACAGCTTCGAGGACGGCACCGTCCTCAACTGCGTCAACCTGCTCCCCACCGGCTACGGCATGACCTCGCTCACGATCCGGCACCACAACCGGGTCGGGGTGCTGGCCCGCGTCTTCGCCATCCTGCGAGAAGCCGACCTCAACGTCGAACACATGGAGAACTCGGTGTTCGCCGGAGGGCGCGCCTCGTCGGCCGTGATGCGGGTCGGCGGTGACGTCGACAAAGAGGTGGTGTGGGCGATCGAAGCACTCGACGACGTCATCGCGGTGTCGACCGGCGACCACTGAGATGGAAACCCCGACCCCGCTCATCCGGCCCTTCCGCGCGTTCCTGGCACGTCCCGACCTGGCGGAACGGGTGGCGGCCGCGCCCGTGTCCCTGGTCCCGAAGGGGTACTGGGAACGGCTCGAAGCCGAAAACCCGTACAGCTTCCAGCACGTCATGCGCGACACCATCCGCACCAGCGGAGAAGGCTTCGTCGTCCCGCAGGAGGCCGGGGGGAGGGCGCGCCTCGACGCCATGATCCGCGACGGTGTCTACGGCTGGAACGACACCCCCGCCTTCTACGTGTACCGGCTCTCCGACGGGGTGCGGGGGCACACGGGCATCGTGGCGGAGGTGGCGATCTCGGCCTACGAGGAGGGACGGATCCGGCGCCACGAGTACACCCACCGGGCTGCCGAGGAGCGATTGGCCCATCACATGGCGGTGTTGCGCGCCGACTCGTACCCGGTCGCCCTCACCTACCGGTCCGACTCCGGAGCCGCCGACGTGGCCGCCGAGGCCCGCTCCCGCCGACCTCTGATCGACTTCGCCGCCGACGGCATGGAACAGACGGTCTGGGTGGTCGACGATCCCGAGGAAGTCCAACGGATGGGGAAGGCCCTCGCCGCCATCCGCACCTTGTACATCACCGACGGGCACCACCGCTGCGCGGCGGCCGCCCGCTTCGCCCGGGAGGAGGAGGCCGCCCATCCCGGCGACCGCGGCGACGAGCCGTACCACTACCTGCTCGCGATCCTCTTCCCCGAATCCGAGCTGCAGATCATGGAGTACAACCGCTGCATCCGTGACCTCGACGGCCTCACACCGGAGGAGTTCCTGGCGCGGATCGGCGAGGTCGTCACCGTCGAGGAGGTGGGGCCGGGACATGCCGAAGCGGCACGACCCGACCGTGCCGGCGTGTTCGGCATGGCGCTGGGAGGCCGCTGGTTCCGGCTCACCGTTCCTCCCGACCGCATCCCCGACGACGCCTACGGGCGCCTCGACGCGGTGCTGCTCCAGAGACTCATCCTCGATCCCATCCTCGGCATCGTCGATCCGCGCTCGGATCCCCGCATCGACTACGTCCCCGGGTCGCGTGGTATCGACGGGCTGCAGCATCGTGAGAACTGCGCGGTCGGGTTCGCCATCCACGCGGCGAGCCTGGACGACGTGGAGGCGGTGGCCGACCGCGGCATGGTGATGCCGCCCAAGTCGACCTGGTTCCTTCCCAAGGTCGGCAGCGGCCTCATCGTCCGGATGCTCGATTGAGTGGCGACGGTGGGAACGTGAAGCTGACCTGCGATGCGGTCGTCTTCGACTCCGACGGAGTGCTCGTCGACTCGGTGGTGGCGGTGGAGGCGGCCTGGCTCCAGCTCTGTGACGAATTCGGGCTCGACACACCCGAGGTCATGGCGGCGATCCACGGCGTGCGCGCCGAGGACACCCTCGCCGCCCGGCTCGAGCCGGAGCGGGCCGCGGCCGCCGTGGCCCGGCTCGCCGATCTCGAGCAGGAGCGGGTGCCAGGGGTCCGGGCCGTGCCCGGCGCGGCGGCCCTGGTCGCTTCCCTCCCCGCAGGCCGCTGGGGTATCGTCACCTCCGGGTCCCGCCGCCTCGCCACCGCCCGGTTCGCGGTGGCAGGCATCGCCGATCCGCCCGTGCTCGTCACGGCCGACGACGTGACGCGGGGCAAGCCCTTCCCGGACCCCTACCTGGCAGCGGCGGCCGCGCTCGGGGTCGACGGATCGGCGCTCGTGGTGTTCGAGGACGCGCCGAGCGGCGCGGCCGCGGCCCGTGCCTGTGGAGCGGCGGTGGTGGCGGTGGCGACGACCCATCCGAAGGGGTCCTTCGAGGCGGTCGCCACCGTCGAGGACCTGCGGGGAGTGTCGGTCGGCGGCGACGGGCCGCTCACGGTGTCCCTCCGGGCGTTCTGACGCCCGGCGCGAGAGACGCGTCACCGGGCGCCGGTAGCATCGGGACATGGCCATCGACATCGCCGGGTTCATCACCTACCTCAAGGATCATGCCGTCGAGCACGGTTTTCACGTCCACGACGAGCGGCACTTCCTCGAGACCTACTCACTGCGCCAGTCGTGGGAGGTCGACATGCACCCCGATTTCGCATGCGATGGGCCGCTCGACCTCAACGTGGCGTTCAACGTCGAGCCTCGGGTGGTGCTCAGCCTCGAGGACCAGATGATCGAGATGGGCAACGACTACGAGGAGCCCGAAGGCGACTACCGGCTGCCGTTGCTGTTCAACTGGGCGCTCCCCCCGCTGGCGGCCCCGCCCGAGCTCGTGATGCTGGCGGCGGAGCTTGCCGGGATCGGGGGTATCGAGCTTCCCATCGAGGTGTCCAGCGTGGAATCGACCGGGGCGCTCAGCACCGCGGCCGAGCGGCGACTGTCGATCGTCGGGCGGCGGGAGCTGTCCCTCGTCGACGTGATGCTGGGGCGCGAGCAGCTCTGCGAGACCCTGGAGCGATCCCGGGCCGTCAGCGAGTACCTCATCGAACACACCGACGCCTGGCAGCCGGTCGATCAGGCACCGGACTGACCAGCCGCGCCCAATGCTCCCAACCCAGGGTTGAGAGGCCGCGTTTTCGTGTACTGGAGCCCACGGTTCGGGGCTCCGCCCACCCGTGTCGCACCCGCGGCGGATGATGGCACCATGACTCTCGATACTCTCGTTCTTCAACTCGCCGCTCGCCAGGGCGGCATCGTGTGCCGCCACCAACTCCTCCAGTCCGGATTCGGGAGGGGCCGCATCGATCGGCAGGTGTCGACCGGTCGCTGGAAGAGGCTCATGGCGGGGGTGTACCGCATCCTCGACCTCGACGAGCCTCGCGACCGGCTCCGGGCCGCGGTCGCTGCACTCCCCGAGGCGGTGGTCTCGCACGAGTCCGCCGCGGAGTACCATGACGTCCCGGCGCTCCGCCGTGGTCTGGCCGTGGTGACGGTGCACACACGAACGACGCACTCGTTTCCCGGCGTCATCGTCCACCGCACCGGTGACCTGGAACCGCACCATGTCGTCGACGGCGGTGGCCTGCCGACGACATCGCTGGCTCGAACGGTCCTCGACCTCAGTGCGTGTCTCCGTCCGGCACACCTCGAGGATATCGTCGATGATCTCGTCGCGGCACGTCGCCTCGAACTCGCCGACCTCGCGCAGATCGTCACCGAGGTGGGACGCCGCGGGAAGACCGGGTCAGCTGCGCTGCGTTCACTGATCGAGGCCCGGATCGGGGCCCCTCCACGAGGGAGCCGCCTCGAGCGATTGGGTCTGGAACTCCTTCGCAACGCCGGTTTCCCCGACCCGGAAACCGAGTACCCGATTCCCTGGAGCCCGAAGCGGCGTTTCGACGTCGCCTACCCGGATCGCCGCCTGGCGATCGAATGGGATTCGCGCCGTTGGCACACGCAGGCGGAGGCGTTCGAACAGGATCGTCGCCGTGACCGGCTGGCGGTCGTTCATGGTTGGCGCCTTCTTCGCTTCGCATGGCTCGACGTCATCGAATCCCCGGGCGAGGTGGCGGCCGCGGTGCGTGCTGCGCTGACCGGCTGACGGGCAAGGAGTGCGCGCAGCGGCACATTCCGGCACCTGTCGGATCTCAACTGTGGGCTGTGAGGCCGCGTTTCGATGTACTGCAGCCCTGGGTTGGGTGCATAGTCGAACTGTGG
>JASFUV010000129.1:0-4741 GCA_050050155.1 Acidimicrobiia bacterium
CGTGGCGCCGCATCTCGAAGCGCTGGCGCTGGCCGCCGGGCTGCTCGCGGTCGGATCGTTTCCACCGGGAGCGCAACGGCCGGGTGCCGCCGCCGAGCCCTACCTGACCAGAGCCCTCACCGCCGGGCTCAC
The DNA here is from genome assembly GCA_050050155.1 of Acidimicrobiia bacterium. Classification (GTDB taxonomy): domain Bacteria; phylum Actinomycetota; class Acidimicrobiia; order Spongiisociales; family UBA5794; genus CAYQEC01. The sequence goes on from JASFUV010000129.1 coordinate 133, forward strand.
GGTGGCCTCGTACGCGATGACGACGGGGAACTGAGGCGCCGGTTCGCGACGCCGGGCACGCTCCCGCCGGGTGGCGGGTGAGGAAGGTACGGCCGGCCGCGGTCAGCCGGCGTTGGTCTCGCGGTCCGGAACCTTCTTCGGCTGCGGCCGGGTGGCCGCCTCCGCCCGGGCCTGCTGCTGAGGGCGGTGGACCGCAGGCCGCACCCGTGGTGGCACCGGCTGGGCGGCAGGGACGTTGTACGTCTCCTCCAACACCGTCACCTCGATCCCGCCGACCATGTCGGAGATGAGGTTGTAGATGACGGCGGCCAGCGTCATGAACCCCGTCATCACGACGACCCCGATCACCGTGAGCAGCACGACGATCCGGAAGTAGAGCGCCCCGTCGATGGTGATGGTGAGGGTCAGGCTCTCGAACAGCTCGACGATGCGGTCGGGAATGCCACGTTGCAGCACGATCGACCACATGACCCAGGTGCCGAGCACGAAGACGAGACCGGCGATGGCGTTGAACACCAACGATGCTTTGAGAACGGTCCACGGATCGATCTTGCGGATCACCCGTCGTACCCGACGTACTGCCATCACAGGCTCCTCTGGGATGCCGGGAGTGTACCCCCCGACTCGCGGCAACGGACGCGACGGGAATGCAACGGTCGCGACCCCCTCCCGGGTTCCCGGGTCACTCCGCTTCGTCCTCGGGCACCAGCGCCGCCGCCGACAAGGTGGCGCCCTCGGCGAGATTGATCACCCGCACCCCGGTGGAATCGCGGCGTTGCCGGCTGATCGTGTCGGCCGCCTGGCGGATCACGATCCCGTCGGAGGAGATCACGAACACCTCGTCGCCGGGTGAGACCGCCCGGGCCGCCACCAGCTCACCCCGCACCCGGGTGAGCTTCATCGCCCTCACCCCGATGCCGCCCCGCGTCTGGCGCCGGAACTCCGACATCTTGGTGCGCTTGCCGTACCCGCCGGAGCTGAGCAGCAGCAGGTCGTCGCCCTCGGTGGAACAGACCCCTGCCACCACCTCGTCGCCGGGGCGGAGTCGGATGCCGCGCACCCCCTGAGTGTCGCGTCCCATGGGACGGACATCGTCTTCGGTGAACCTGATCCCCTGGCCGTTGCGGGTGACCATGACGAGATCGCTGTCGCCGCCCGTGGTGCGGACCGCCACCACCTCGTCACCATCCTGCAACTTGATCGCCAGCAGCACCTGGTTGCGGGAGTCGTAGTCCCCGAACCGGGTCTTCTTCACCTGGCCCAACTTGGTGAAGGCGACCAGGTACTCGGACGTGTCGTAGCCGCGGGTATCGATGACCGCCTCGACGCGCTCGTCGGGTCCCATCGGCAACACCGACTGGATGAGGGACCCCTTGGCGGTACGGTCCTGACGGGGAATCTGATGGGCGCGAGCCCGGTACACCTTGCCCTGGTTGGTGAAGAACAGCAGGTAGGCGTGAGCGGTGGTGTGGAGGACGTGGGTGATGAGGTCGTCCTCGCGAAGCTGGGCTCCCCGTACCCCACGGCCGCCACGGGCCTGGGTGCGGTAGGCGCTGGCCAGCACCGACTTGACGTACCCGGCGTTCGACACCGTGAGCACCAGGTCCTCGTCGGCGATGAGGTCCTCGAGCGACAGCTCGCCCTCGTCGGGGATGATGCGGGACCGCCTGGCGTCGCCGTACTTCTCCTTGATGGCGGTGAGTTCCTCGGCCACCAGCGCCCGGCGCTTGTGCTCGTCGGCCAGGATCTCCTCCAGCTCGGCGATGAGGGCCTGCAGGTCGTCGTACTCCTGGCGGAGCTTGTCGGTCTCGAGGGCGGTGAGACGCCGCAGCGGCATGTCGAGGATGTGATTCGCCTGCACCTCGCTCAGGGAGAAGCGCTCCATCAAGGTGTGGCGGGCGTGCTCGACGTCGGCCGAGCTGCGGATGATCTTGACCACCTCGTCGATGTTGTCGAGGGCGATGAGCAGACCCTCGACGATGTGGGCCCGGTCTTGCGCCCGCTGCAGGCGGAACCGGCTGCGGCGTTCGATCACCTCGAGCTGGTGGTCGATGTAGTAGGCGACGAGCTTGTCGATGCTCAACGTGCGGGGCACCCCGTCGACGAGGGCCACCGCGTTCACCCCGAACGTCTCCTCGAGCTGGGTGTGCTTGAAGAGCTGGTTGAGGACCACCTGGGGGTTGGCGTCCCGCTTCAGCTCGATGACGAGGCGGATCCCGTCGCGGTTCGATTCGTTGCGCAGGTCGGCGATGCCGACGAGGGTCTTGTCGCGCACCAGGTCGGCGATCTTGGTCATGATCCGGTCGATGCTCACCTGGTACGGGATCTCGGTGACGACGATCGCCATCCGGTTCTTGCGGACCTCGACGACGTCGGTGACGGCGCGCATCCGCACCGAGCCACGCCCGGTGAGCAGGGCGTCCTTTACCCCACGGTTCCCGAGGATGTACGCCCCGGTGGGGAAATCGGGTCCTTGCACGAACTCGCAGAGGTCCTCTGCGGTGGCGTCGGGATGCTCGAGGGTATGGAGCACCGCGTCGCACACCTCGTGCAGGTTGTGCGGTGGGATGTTGGTGGCCATGCCGACCGCGATTCCGGTGGACCCGTTCACCAGCAGGTTGGGGAAACGCGAGGGAAGCACGGTCGGCTCCTGCCGTTCCCCGGAGTAGTTGTCGACGAAGTCGACGGTGTCCTCGTCGATGCCCTCCAGGAGGTGGAGGGCCATCGGCGCCATCCGGGTCTCGGTGTACCGCATGGCGGCCGGGGGATCGTCAACCGTGCCGAAGTTGCCCTGCGGCTGCACAAGGGGGTAGCGCGAGGCGAAGTCCTGCCCGAGGCGCACCAGGGCGTCGTAGATGGCGTCATTGGAGTGGGGGTGGAACCATCCCATGACGTCGCCGACGACGCGGGCGCACTTACGGAACGGGGTCCCGGGTCGGATGCCCGAGTCGTGCATCGAGTAGAGGATCCGGCGGTGGACGGGCTTCAGGCCGTCCCGCACGTCGGGAAGGGCCCGGGCCACGATGACCGACATGGCGTACTCGAGGAAGGACTCCTCCATCTCGCGTTCGATGTCGATCGGGCGGACATTGCTGGTGTCGTTGTTGGGCATCGTCGCTCTCGGCTGGTCGGTCAGATATCGAGGAACCGGACGTCTTTGGCGTTCTGCTGGATGAAGTGGCGCCGCGCCCCGACGTCGTTGCCCATCAGGGTGGCGAACACCTCCTCGGCGCGGAACTGGTCCTCCAAGTGGACCTGGAGGAGCTGGCGGCGGTCGGGATCCATGGTGGTCGCCCAGAGCTGCTCGGCGTTCATCTCACCGAGTCCCTTGAAGCGCTGCACGTTGAGCTTCCGCCCGTTCATCTCCGCCTTCACCTCGTCGAGGTGGGCGTCGTTGTAGACCCAGGTGGTCTTCCCCCCGGCCCGCACCGAGTAGAGGGGCGGCTGGGCGATGTACACGTAGCCGGCCTCGATCAGCTCCGGCATGTGACGGAAGAAGAAAGTGAGCAGCAGGGTGCGGATGTGGGCGCCGTCGACGTCGGCGTCGGTGAGGATGACAACGCTCTGGTAGCGGGCCTTGGTGATGTCCATCTCGTCGCCGATGCTGGTGCCGACCGCGGTGATGAGGGACTGGATCTCGTTGTTCTGCAGCACCCGGGCGAGCCGGTTCTTCTCGACGTTGATGATCTTGCCCCGGATGGGAAGGATCGCCTGGAACTCGGAACGGCGCGCCTGTTTGGCCGAGCCGCCGGCCGAGTCGCCCTCGACGATGAACAACTCGCTCTCGCCGGGGTCCTTCGACGAGCAGTCCGCCAGCTTGCCGGGAAGGCCGGACGACTCGAGCAGGCTCTTGCGGCGGGTGAGGTCCCGGGCCTGGCGGGCCGCCTGCCGGGCCTTGGCGGCGTTGGTGGCCTTCTCGATGATGCGTCGACCGTCTCCCGGGTTGCGCTCGAGCCACTCGGGAAGCAGCTGATTCATGGCCTTCTCGACGAAGGAGCGGATCTCGGTGTTCCCCAGCTTGGTCTTGGTCTGCCCTTCGAATTGGGGCTGCCGCACCTTGACGGAGATGACCCCGGTGAGCCCCTCCCGCACGTCCTCCCCCACGAGGTTGCCGTCCTTCTCCTTGAGGATGTTGCGGGAACGGGCGAAGTCGTTGATGGCCCGCGTCAATGCCTTGCGGAACCCCTCCTCGTGGGTGCCTCCCTCGTGGGTGTTGATGTTGTTGGCGAAGGTGAGCACCGTCTCGGTGTAGCCGGCGGTCCATTGCAGGGCGACGGCGACCTCCGCCTCGTCGGAGGCTTCCTCGAAGGACGCCACCTGCTTGTGGATCGGCTCGCGTGAGCTGTTGAGGTGGCGTACGAAGTCGATGAGGCCGCCCTTGTACTGGAAGATATTCTCGGAGGCCGGGTCCTCCCGTTCGTCACGGAAGCGGATCTCGACGCCCTTGTTGAGGAACGCCATCTCTCGCAGACGGCTGGTGATGGTGTCGGCGCTGTAGGTGGTGGAGCCGGTGAAGATCTCCGGATCGGGCCAGAAGGTCACCTCGGTCCCTGTGCGCTTCGCCGGCTTCTTCTTCGTCAGCGCCGTGACCGCCTTGCCGTACTCGAAG
>JASFUV010000130.1:0-4737 GCA_050050155.1 Acidimicrobiia bacterium
GCACCGACCGGTACGGCGTCACCGACCATCCCTTCGTGACCGGGGAGACCGCGGCGGCACTGGCGGAGGGCGGAGCGGCGCTGGTGGGCGTCGACTCGGTCAACATCGACGCCACCACGACGGGGGAGCGACCGGCGCACAGCGTGCTGCTGGCTGCGGGGATCCCGGTCGTGGAACACCTCACCGGGCTCGGCGACCTCGTCGGCGTTGTGTTCCGGTTCTTCGCGGTGCCGGTGAAGGTGCGGGCGTTTGGGACCTTCCCGGTGCGCGCCTTCGCCATGGTTGAGCGCTGACCGAGCCGGAGGGCTCCCGCCTTCTTAGACCGTCGGCGTGGTCTTCGCCTTCCAACCCGGGCCGATCACGATCGTGAGGAGGGAGCCGGCGAGCGCCATCCAGAAGCCGTAGCGGACCACGTGGTCGAAGAGGTCGGAGAAGTCGCTGTTGAGCATGTGGAGGAGGTCGGCCAGCTTGAGGAGCCAGCCCACCATCAGCAGCAGGGTGGCCAGTCCGAGGAGGCGGACCCACAGCCCGGAGCGGGGCCGTCCCACCAGCGCCGCCGCCACCACGGTCACCACCAGGAGCGCGAAGCCGATGCTGGCCACCATGGCGAGGTCGGGATTCGACAGGTAGTGGTCCCAGAACAGGGTGACCGGGAAGAGGGTGGCGAACCCGCCGCTGCCGTAGGAGCCCACCGACCACGGGAGGAACACGGCCACCGCCAGGAGCAGTGGCCCGGCGTAGCCGATGAGGCTCCGCCAACCCGCCTTCGCCGCCGTTGGCGGCGGCCCGGGTACGGCCGCCGGGACGGCCGCCACGGGAAGCACCGCGGTGGTCTCGGCCGCGGCGGCGGTCGGCGGTGGTGGTTCGACCGGCGAGGTGGCGGGCTCGGATTCGGCCGGGGCCATGGCCAGGTCCGCCTCCTCGGCCGGGGCCGTCTCGGGCTCGGTGCCGACATGGTGCCCGCACCAGCCGCACACCTTCGCCGTTTCGGGGATCTCGCCTCCACACCACGGACAGGTCGTCATTCGGTCCCTCCTCGTCAGCGCCACATGATTCCGCTGCCGTCGGCTCCCTGGATCTGCACCGGGAAGCCTTCGTCGTTCACGGCCACCACGTACGACGTGCCGCTGCCCGAGTAGGAGCCGTCGTCGGCCCACCATTCGACGAACAGCTCGTAGCCGTTTCCGGTGAACGTGAGCCGTCCCAACTCGCCGATGCCACGGGGACGCCACCAGTACACGTTGGGGTTGGTGTCCTGCCATATGTCGTACACCCACCCGCCGTTGATGTTCGAGGCCCAGGTTCCGTCGAGCGCTGCGGGGCGGGTCACCGTGATCCACCCGGTCACGGACGTTGCCATCGTCCCCCCGTCGGGGTTGGTCACCGTGAGCGCGGCGGCGTATCCCCGCTCCCCAGGGAAGAACTGGCTGTAGGGAACGAAGAGGGTGAAGTCCGCCCATCGGGTCCCCGAGTACGCCGCCACCGTGGTGGCGACCTGCTGGACCGCGAGCCGGTTGCCGTCGTGGTAGTTGTCCTGGCCGAGGGTGAGGGCGGGAACGTCGTCCCCGGCGGTGTTCCGGGTCGCCACTCTCGCGGTCACCAGGAAGTCGTCGCGGCGGTAGTGGTTGAAGATGCTGAGGTCGAGGTGGAGCCAGGCGCCCGCCTCGTCGAACGTCCACCAGCTGTCGTCGATCTGTGCCCGGTAGGGCTCTTCCAGCGGCGGCTGGTCCGGCTCGCTGGGCAACCAGGGGTCGGACCGTACCCACTTGCCGGAGAGCGAACCGGCGCAGTGGCTGTGCTGGCCCAAGCCGCCGCAGAAGTCGTCGTCGGGGAACCACGCCCGCTCGGTGCCGAAGAGGCGGGCGACGCGGGTGTTCTCGGCGTCGGCGATGGCGTCGAACGTCTCCCGTTCGACGGTGTCGAGGTTGGCGCCGGAGGCGTTGAGCACGTTGACCTCGCCGACGTTGAGGCTGAGCGGCACCGACGGAAGCAGCGCCGTGCCGCCGCCGCAGTCCTCCATGCACAGCCCGAGACCAAAGGCGTTCTCGACGCAGGCCTGGCCCGCCAGCCAGTTGATGATGTCCTTGAAGAGGCTGTTGTTCTTGTTCTTCCAGTAGACGGGGTTGCCCTCGCACTCGGTGTCGGAGATGTAGGAGGCGTGTTTCGACTCCGACACCCAGATGGCGGGATGGGTCCCCGAGTATCTCAACTCGGAGGCCTGGTAGGTGTGGACCGGCTCGTAGTGGCGCTTGAGACGCAACTCAGCAGGCTCCCACCACGTGCCCGTGCGCCGCAGCACCAGGTAGGCGGTCTCGGTGTCGCCGGGATGCGGCTTGAGCGCCCCAAGGTCGATCTCCATGCCCCAGGCTCCGCAATCTTGGGTGTAGGCGGAGACGAAGGTGAGCACCACGTACGGCGCCTCGTCGAAGCTGTCGGACGGCGCCGGCGGGGTCACCGCGGGAACCCCCTCGCTGGGAGCGGGGAAGGTGGCCGACGGGGTGGCTTGCCACAGCACCGCCATGTCGTCGACCGGGTCGAGGCACGTGGTCTCCTCCTCGTCGAAGAGGAGAACGGGGACGTACTGCTGGGCCAGCTCGCTCTCGGTCCAGTCCGAGAGCCCGTCGGCGTCGGAGTCCCAGCCACGGCTGGCATCGGGCGCGAGCTGGCGGACGATGGTGGCGTTTCCCGGCACCTGATCCTCCGGCGCTTCGACGGAGTCGTCGACGTCCTGGGTGAGCTGGTCGACCAGCTCGGACGGCGGCGCGGCGGTGTCCTCGTCGTCACTCCCCGGCACCTCCGGCGTGGGGGGTGGGGTGTCCTCGTGCTCCCCGACCACCGTCACCGGTGGGGGATCCTGCTCTCCGACCGCGCCTGCCGGGTCCGACGCGGCGTCACCGGTCGTGCCTGGTTGGGCGTCACCGGTGGCATGGGTGGTGGCCGGCCGGATGATGGTGGTCGAGGTCTCGGCGCCCCCCGCTACGTCGGATCGGCTTTCCTCATCGCCGGAGAAGACGCCCGAGACGGCGAGGGCCGATCCGGCGCCTGCCAGGAGAACCACCGCGGCCGCGATCCCGAGCCGGCGGCGGCTGCGGCGAGGTCGCCCGGTGCCCGGCGCCGCAACGGGGGGTGTCAGCATCGTGCCGCACTGTTCACAGTACGTCACACCCTCGCGGTTGGGCGCGCCGCAGGAGGGGCAGGTGGGTCCGGGGGGTTGGCGGGCGGCGAGGGGCGTCCCGCATTGCTCGCAGAAGCGAACCCCCTCGCGGTTGTCGTTGCCGCACCCCTCGCAGCGCATCTCGGGCCTCCCGCCCCGCACCGACACGCTCATCGTTGCACTCGTCGACTCTGCGGCTCACCTTATGGTGCCGGCCACGTCTCGCCTAGGGGCGAACGGCCCACGTCGCCGCGGTTCGTCAGCCGAGCTGCGCCTCTTCGAGGCGGGTGAAGACCACGCCGGTGTTGCGGAGGGCCCGGGTGGTGCTGAAGCAGTCGGCCAACTCCTCGGCCGACAGGGTGACGTCGGCGTCGGCTGCCAGCAGCTCCTGGAGGGGCCGGCCCTCGTCCCACGCCGTCATGGCGTTGCGCTGCACGATCCGGTAGGCGTCCTCCCGGGTCAGGCCCTGCCGCTCGATGAGGTCGAGCAGCACCGCCTGGGAGAACACCAGGCCCTGGGTCGATTCCAGATTGGAGGCCATGCGGTCGGTGTCGACCACCAGGTGGTCGATCAGCTTCGTCATCCGCACCAGGGCGAAGTCGAGGGCGAGGCAGGCGTCGGGGAGCGCGATCCGCTCCACCGACGAGTGGCTGATGTCGCGCTCGTGCCACAGCGCCACGTCCTCGAGCCCGGCCCCGGCGTAGGCCCGCAGCAGCCGGGCGAGCCCGGTGACGTTCTCGGAGGCGATCGGGTTCCGCTTGTGCGGCATCGACGACGACCCCTTCTGCCCGCGGCCGAACGACTCCCGCACCTCGCCTACCTCGGAACGCTGCAGGTGGCGGATCTCGGTGGCGAACCGCTCCAGGGACGAGCCGACGAGGGCCAGGGTCGACAGCAGCTCGGCGTGTCGGTCGCGATGCGTGATCTGGGTCGAGGCCGGCTCGATGGCGAGGCCGAGCCGCTCACAGACATAGCTCTCGATCGCCGGAGGGGTGTGGGCGTAGGTGCCGACCGCCCCCGAGACCTTTCCCACCGCCACCGCCTCCCTGGCGCGGCGGAGCCGGGCATGGTCGCGGGCGATCTCGAACGCCCAGTTGGCGAGCTTGAGGCCGAACGACGTCGGCTCCGCCCAGATCCCGTGGGTGCGCCCGATCATCGGCGTGTCGCGGAACTCGAAGGCGCGCCGCTCCACCACCGCGAACAGCTCGGCGACACGGCGCAACAGCAGGTCGGCGGCGTCGCGCATGATGACGCCCTGGGCGGTGTCGAGGACGTCGGAGGAGGTGAGCCCGTAGTGGATCCACTCGCCTCCCGCCGTCACCGACGCCGCCAGCACGTCGACGAAGGCGGCGACGTCGTGATTGGTGACCTCCTCCCGCTCCTTCCAGGCCACCGCATCGACCTCGGGGGCGGCCCGGGCCGCCTCGGCGGCTTCGAGCGGGGCGACGCCGTTCGAGACCCAGGCCTCCACCGCCAGCACCTCGACCTCTTTCCACACCTCGAGCTTGTGGGCCTCGCTCCAAATCGCCGCCATCTCGGGAAGGGAGTAGCGGGGGATCACGCCTTCCACCCCTCCCGGTAGT
>JASFUV010000131.1:0-4727 GCA_050050155.1 Acidimicrobiia bacterium
AGATGGCGAAGACTCGGTGGCCTGCGACGGAGAGACCGTCGAAGTGGAACACGAACGGGATCGCCAGCGCCACCAGGGCCGCGGCGAGCCCGGTGGTACGGGTGGTGAATCTCACGGGAAGACGCCGTCGGGGGCGTTGGGTGGTCGTCATGGCTCCTCGAGGGTCATCGAGAAGAGGCAGCAGCGTCGCGAGCGGCACAGCATAGGGCCGGTTCGGGGAGCCTCGAACTCCCGGCGCCGGGCGGCCAGGCCCGGGCGGGGAGAGGGCGGCGGCCCGCCCCACCGCCGTTTCCGGCCGAGACGACCCGGTGATTCCCCGGTCGTGTCGGACCGCCGGGGGGCGCTCAGGCGGCCGCGGGAAGGGTCTCCGGGGCGCAGATCACGCAGGTCGGGTCGGGGCAGCGCGCCACGATGGTGAAGGCGATACCGGCCTCGGTGAGGAGGCGCTCCAGCTCGTGAGACGAAGGCGTCGTTGCGGTGTTCATGATGGTCACGCTATCGACCGCCTGTGACACGAAACGCACCCGCCGCCAGGCGGCTCACCTCGCCAGCGGCACCACGTACCGGAACGCCACCAGGTAGTGGATGCTGGATGCGGCCACCACCAGCACGTGGAACAGCTCGTGCGATGAGAACACCCGAGGCCAGAGCCGGGGCCATCCGGTCACCAGGAACACCATCCCCACCGTGTAGAGCACGCCGCCGAGCGCCATGAGGAGCACGGCGAGAACTCCGGCGCGCTGGGCGAGAGGAACCATGATCGGGACCGCGAGCCATCCCAGCGTGACCATGAGGGCGATCGAGAACGCGTTGCGGTCGGCGGTGCGCATGGCGATCTTGTGGACGATCCCGACGGTCGCCACCGACCACACCACGATGAGGGTCCCGAAACGCCAAGCCCCGTCGAGGACGATGATCGCGATCGGCGTGTACGACGAAGCGATGAGCACGAAGATCATCGAGTGGTCGACGCGGCGCATCCGCTGCTTCCACACCTCCCGCCACGGGATGGAGTGGTACAGGGAGCTGGCGGTGTAGAGGGCGAGCATCCCCAGCCCGAAGACCAGCACCGAGATCCGGGCCGGCCACGTCGGGGCCCGCAGCATGAGGATCGCCGTGCCAACGACGGCCGCCACCGCCGCGGTCCCGTGGAGGAACCCGCGCACGGGGTTCTGCATCTTACCGAGCGAGGCCCTGGTCGTGGTCACGGACGGCAGCGTACCGTCGCCGGAGAGTTGTGCGAGATCACCGCGCGTCACCCGGGGTGACACCGTTACTCACCGAACATGAACGGATATGGAAGCGATCAGCTCCCGCGGGTCAGACCGGCCCGGCGCAGCACCGCAGCGGGAACGCCCGCCTCACGCCATGCCGCGTAGCTGATGCCCTTCCGCTCCGAATAGCTGGCCGCGGTGGCGACGAACCCTTCCTCCAATTCGGCCGCGTCGGCCGCGTTGGAGGCCTTGGCAAGCGCGTTCTCCACCTCCAGCTTTTTCTGGGTGAGGTCGACTCGCTTCAACGGATCCTGCTCCGCCGCGACCTGGTCGTTGAGCCGGGCCAGGCGTTGCTTCAGGGTGTCGACGGTGACGGGGCGACCGGGCTTCCGGCTCGCCAAACTCTCGAGATACGCCTTGATCGTGCGCGCTTCGCGTCGTCCCTGCGCCAGAGCGGCCTTGTGCTCTTTCGACATCGCCATGTAAGGAACCTCCAAGGGTGGGTCTGTCGCCCCTCATCCTTGCAGATCCTCCGCCTGTATGCCTCTTCCATTGGGCCCAGGCTCGATTCGATTTGGGGCTGCATTTTCGGAAACCCCTCATGGCGCGGGGACACCACTGTCGATCCGACGGTGATGATCCCTGGTTCGACACCACGGGAGGCCGGGCCGCCGACCGGCCGTTCTTCGCGCCGGGGTCATAGAGCGACACCTCGACCGAGCCGCCCCACCCTCGCCATCGTCGCCGGAGTAGGTTTGGGGGAAAGCCAACCGAATCCGGTAGCGGGTGAGAGATGGCGAGCGAAGACGGACCCGATCACCCCGCGGCGCGCCCGCCCCCGCGGGACATGGCGGAGGCGACCGCCCGCATCGCGGTGCTGGAGGCCGAGGTGCAGGAGGCCTTGTTCGACAACGGGGTGCTCCGGCTCCAGCTCGACACGCTGGCCTCGACGGATCCGGTCACCGGACTCCCCAACGCCAACGGGCTGCGCGACATCCTGGAGAAGGCCGTGGCGCGCCAGGCCCGTTGCGGCGAACCGTTCGCGGTCATGTTCATCGCTCTCGCCGCCCTCGAGCGGGTGGCGGAGGAGTTTGGGGAGAACTGCATGGATGACGCGCTCCGCCATGCCGGAGCGCTGGTCGGCGCCTCGCTCCGCCGGCTCGACACGGTGGGACGGATCGACGACGGCGGGTTGCTCGCGGTGCTCCCGATGCTGGAAGGCGACGGGGTCGCCGGGGTGATCGGCCGGATCGAGCACCTCCTGACGACGGTGCCGATGGTCCTCGACGACGAGACGATCACCCTGATCCCGGCGTTCGCGGTGGTGGTCAGCGACTCGCGCCGCCCCGTCGATCCTGCGATCACGCTCGACGAGTTGGCGGCGGCCCGGGAGGTGGCGGTCCCCGGCGCCGCGGTCGTGGTCCGTTCCGGGGTGGATGGACCCGGGGCGTGAGGCCGGAACAACCGGGCCTACCGTGCCGCCTCCAATAGAGTGGGCGGGTGCGGACGTTCAAGGATGTCGTCGAGAAGCCCCTCTACCGCCTCTACGAGGCGCGTCTCCTCGCCCGACTCGACCGCGACAAGCTGCCGCGGCACATCGGTGTCATTCACGACGGGCACCGCCGCTACGCCCGCGCCGAACGTCTCCCCGACTATGCCGCCAGCTACCGGGTCGGGATGGACAAGGTTCTCGAGTTCCTGGGCTGGACCGAGGAACTCGGCATCGAGGCGGTCACGTGCTGGCTGCTGTCGACCGAGAACCTGGCGCGTCCTTCCGAGGAGCTGGAGCCGTACTACGACGTCCTCACCACACTGCTCGCCGAGATCCCCAAGGCGGCGTCGTGCCGCGACGTGGCGGTGCGTCTCATCGGAAGCCTCGATCTCCTTCCGCCCCGCCTCGCGGAGGCTGCCAAGGCGCTGGAGGGAGCGTGCCCGGAGGGCAAGCGCCGGGTCACGATCGCCCTCGCCTATGGGGGCAGGCAGGAGATCGTCGACGCCACCCGCGATCTTGTGACCCGGCTGGCACGGGAAGGGGTCTCCGCCGATGAGATGGCGGAGCACATCGACGCCGCCAGTCTCGCCGCCCACCTCTACACCACGGGGCTCCCGGATCCCGATCTCGTCATCCGCACCAGCGGCGAGGCCCGCCTCTCGGGGTTCCTGTTGTGGCAGGCGGCGTACGCCGAGTACTCGTTCGTCGACGTGCACTGGCCCGCCTTCCGGCGGGTCGACTTCCTGCGGGCCGTGCGGGACTTCACCCTGCGGGAACGCCGCTACGGCAGGTAGCCGGGCATACGTCGGGGTGGGGCGGCCCGGCCCGGATACACCAACAGCCGCCTTAGCGGCGGCTGCCGGTGTGAGTACGGAAGGAGAAGGAGTTTCCCTACTGACGGAGTCATCGGTTGCGGGGCGGGGAGCTTGAGCCGTTTTCCGGCCCTGGATGAACCAAAGGCCGCCTTGCGGCGGCCTCTGGCTCGGGCTTAGACGGGAGGTAGGAAGGCATCCTGTCTGAGGTACCCTATCGGCGACCGGGCGCCGAAACTTGAGAGAGATTTTGGGTACGTTCCAAGAAATTCGCGGCGCACTGATCACCCACCTCGTGGCACGGGCCGTCCGCACCGACGGTCCCTTCTCCCTCAGATCCGGGGAGCTGTCAGACTGGTACCTCGATGGCAGGCAGACGACCTTTGACGGGGAGGGCGGCAGGCTGGTGGGCCGCTGCGTCCTGGCCGTGCTCGACCCGACCGTCACCGCGGTGGGGGGCATGACGATGGGGGCCGATCCCATTGCGGTCGCCACCGCGGTCCTGGCCGATCGTCCACTCAAGGCGTTCTCGATCCGCAAGGAGGCGAAGGACCACGGCACCGGCGGCCGGCTGGTCGGGCCGGTCGGTTCGGGGGACCGGGTGGCGGTGGTCGAGGACACCGTGACCACGGGCGGGGCGATGACGGAGGCCGTCGACGTGCTCCGTCAGAGCGGCATCGACGTGGCGCAGGCGATCGTGGTGGTCGACCGCAGCGGTGGGGCCGCCGGGCGCCGCCTCGCCGGCCTCGACGTCCCACTGGTGACGCTGGTCACCCCCTCCGACCTGGGGGTGGAGGCATGATCCGGCTCAAGGTCGAGCGGTCCCCGCTCCGCCAGCTCCTCTTCGGCCTCGCCGGTGTGCTGTTGCTACTGGCCGCCATCGACATCGCGTGGGTTCACGAGGTCTCCAGCCCGCCCGAGACCGACGCGGACGGCGCCCTCACCTCGTCGGGGACCGCCGAGCACCGTGTCGACATCATCTGGGGGACGCTGTTCCTCGTCGCCGGCGGGGCGCTGGCGCTGGTGTCGTTCGGCGGCCTGGTGAACCGGAGGCCCGTCGTCGAGGTGACCGACGAGGAATTGCGGCTCCGTGTCGCCGGACCGTCCCGCTCGATCGCGGTCCCCTGGAACGAGATCCGATCGATCCGCTCCGGCAGCGACGGTGACGATGGGCGCATCCCGGCGCGAGTCCTGCTCGTCGACGTCGTC
>JASFUV010000132.1:0-4690 GCA_050050155.1 Acidimicrobiia bacterium
CGCCGTCGATGCCCTCGGCCACCTCGCTTCCGACTGGGTCACCCTCAACGAACCATGGTGCTCGTCGTTCAACGGCTACTACCACGGCACCCACGCCCCCGGCCGGCGCGATCTCGACGCCGCGGTGGCCGCCGCCCACCACCTCAACCTCGCCCACGGGCTTGCGGTGCGCGCCATCCGAAACGGGGCCCACCCCGAGGCCCGACTCGGCGCCACCAACCTCGCCACCGACGTCGTCGCCGCCTCCGACGATCCCGCCGACGTCGCCGCCGCGGCCCGCCTCGACGCCAACTACAACCTCATGTTCTTCTCCCCCATCTACCGGGGCCACTACCCGGACATCGTCCACGACCTCTACGACCGGCATGGCCTGGCGTCCCTGATCCGGCCCGGCGACCTCGAGATCATCGCCACCCCCACCGACTTCGCCGGGGTCAACCACTACCACCAGGTGATCGTCCGCGACGATCCCACCGATCCACACCTCGGGATGCGGCTGCGGCATGCCGACCCGGTGGCCACCGACATGGGCTGGTCGGTGAAGCCGGTGTCGCTGCGCAACGTGCTGCGTCGCGTCCACGACTACTTCACCGACCTTCCCTCCTACGTCACCGAGAGCGGCGCCGCCTTCCGCGACCGGGTCGAGGAGGACGGCCACGTGTTCGACCCGGACCGCATCGCCTACCTCGACGGCTACTTCAGCGCCGCCGCCGACGCCATCGACGACGGGGTCGATCTGCGCGGCTACTTCGTTTGGTCACTGCTCGACAACTTCGAATGGGGCGAGGGCTACCGCAAGCGCTTCGGGTTGATCTACGTCGACTACCGGACCCAACAACGGATCCCGAAAGCGAGTGCGCGCTGGTACCGCGCCCAGATCGCACGCCATACCGGACACGCGGGACACACCGACATCTCAGACGGTGCCATAGTCCCTCCTGAGCGAGGAGAAGGAGCATGAAACCGACCACTTGGCGATCGCTGGCCGTGGCGCTGGCGGTGATGCTGTTGATGGCCGCCTGCGGGAGCGACGGCGGGTCGAGCGACTCGACCACGACCACCGCCGCGGAGGCGACCACGACGGCGCCGGCGGACGACACCACGACCACCGAGGCGACCGACACCACGGCAGCCAATCCGCTGGCGGGCACCACGATCAGCTTCTGGATCATGGGCGACACCGCCACCGCCTTCGAGGAGCTCGTGGCCGACTTCACCGCCGAAACCGGCGTGGAGGTCGAGGTCGACGCCATCCCCTGGGACGCCGTCAACGACCGCCTCACCACCGCGGTGGCGAGCGGTGAAGGACCCGACGTCACCCAGATCGGCCTGTCGCTGCTGCCGACGTTCCTGGCCGGGGAAGCCCTGATGGATGTCAGCGGCTACCTCGCCGACTACCCGAACCTGGCGGCGGAGAACTTCCCGTCGGCCGTGATGACGGCCCTCAACCCGGACGGCGCGGTCTACAGCTTCCCGTGGGTGAGCGACACCCGGGTGCTGTTCTACCGCAGCGACATCCTCGCCGATGCGGGCTTCGACGCCCCGCCGGCGACCTGGACGGAGATCCTCGACATGGCGGCCGTGCTCGCCGAACGGGGCTCCACCCAGTACGGCTACTACATCCCGCAGTGGGACGCTCCCCTGCCCGTCGCCTACACCTGGCAGGCCGGAGGCGACGTGCTCGCCGCCGACGGCTCGATCGATCTCGACACCCCGGAGTTCCGGACCGCGGTCGATCACTACCTGGCCTTCTACGAGCAGGGTCTCGTGCCGACCGCCGGCGACTGGGACCAGGCCCTCGGGTTCATCACCGGTGATGCCCCGATGCTGGTCTCCGGCCCCTACCTGGCCGGGGCCATCAACGGACAGGCGCCGGAGCTTGCAGGGAAATGGAACGTGACGACGGTCCCGGCCGACGTCAACGACACGTCCCTGTTCGCCGGCTCCAACATCGGGGTGTGGTCGACCAGCCAGCACCCGGAGGCCGCCCTCGCCCTCGTCGACTTCCTGTCGCGGCCCGAGACGCAGCTGGCGTGGTACGCCGCCGTCAACGAGCTGCCGGCGGTGACGGCCGCCCTCGACGAGCTGAAGGCCGGCGACGATCCGACGGTGGCGGTGTACGCCGCACAGCTCGCCAACTCGCGGCTGCTGCCGCTCGATCCGAATTGGGACGCCGTCGGTCAGGAGATCCTGACGATGCTCAACAGCGTCGCCCTCACCGGAGCCGACAAGGACCAAGCCCTGAGCGACCTGTTCACCCGGGTCGCCGAGATCGTCGGAAGCTGACGATGGGAGAGCCGGGACGGTTGGGGCTCACCGCACCTGCCGTCCCGGCTCGCCCGACCCGGCGCCGCACCCGCCCCCGGCCCGGCGCCGGGCCCACCAGAACCGCCGCCCCGTACGGCTTCGTCGCCCCGGCGTTCTTCCTCCTCTTCGTCTTCGGGATCCTCCCGATCATCGTGGCCGCCGTGGTCAGCCTCACCGACCTCGACATCGCCGGCCTCGCCAACCCCGAGCACATCTCGTTCATCGGCCTGGAGAACTACCGGCGGCTCCTTGCCGACTCCGAGTTCTGGCGGTCGCTGCGCATCACCGCCCTGTTCATCGTCTTCGGCGTTCCGTGCATCATCGGGATCTCGCTCACGATCGCGCTCGGCCTCAACGTCAGCGGCTCCCGCTTCTTCCGGGCACTGCGCACCTTCTACTTCCTGCCCGCCATCACCGCCATCGTCGCCATCTCGCTGGTGTGGGGGTTCATGTACAACACCCAATTCGGGCTGCTCAACTACCTGCTGACGTCCGTCGGGTTGTCGCCGGTGAACTGGCTGAGCGATCCGCAGATGGCGAAGGTGTCGGTGGCGGTGGTGGCGATCTGGCGCGCCACCGGCCTCAACACGATCATCTTCCTCGCCGCCCTCCAGAGCATCCCGAAGGACTACTACGAGGCGGCCGCAATCGACGGCGCCACCGGATGGGCGAGCTTCCGCTGGATCACGTTCCCGCTGCTGCGCTTCGCCCTCCTCTTCGTCACCGTGACGACGCTCATCGCCTGGCTCCAGTTCTTCGACGAGCCGTTCGTCCTCACCGACGGCGGCCCGGTTGGGGCGACGACGTCGATCTCGCTGTTCATCTACAAGGAAGGGTTCAGCTTGAACCGGTTCGGCTACGCCAGCGCCGGCACCATCGTGCTGTTCGTGATCATCGTGTCGGTGACCGCCTTCCAGCTCCGTCTCTACCGGAGGCCCGACGATGCGTAAGGCGCAGGTGCGGCTGGTGGGGGCCGGGCTGGCGGTCGGGGCACTGCTCACCGCCTTCCCGTTCCTGTGGATGGTGTTCACCTCGGTCAAGCCCCTCAACGAGGCTCGCACCTATCCGCCGCACATCCTGCCGTCGACGGTGCAGTGGGACAGCTACCTGACGCTGTTTCGGGAGCTGGCCTTCGGCCGCTACCTGGTGAACACGATCGTGGTGGTGGTGATCGGGTTCGGCGGCATGTTCCTCATGGCGATGGCCGGGTACGGGTTCGCCAAGTTCGAATTCCGGGGCAAGAACGCCATGTTCCTGCTGGTGCTCACCACGTTGATGATCCCGGTGCAGGTAACGCTCATCCCCACCTACCTGATCCTCAACCAGGTGGGGCTCACCAATACGGTGGTCGGGATCGCGATGCCGACCCTGGTGAGCGCCTTCGGGGTGTTCCTGTTCCGCCAGTTCATGGAGACGCTGCCGTCGGAGGTGCTGGAGGCGGCCCGCCTCGACGGGGCGTCCGAGTTCCGGATCTTCCGGTCGGTGGTGATGCCGATGTCGAAGCCGATCCTCGCGGTGATGACGGTGCTGACGTTCATCGCCGGCTGGAACAGCTTCATCTGGCCGCTGGTGATCGCAGGCCAGCAGGACAACTACACCCTGTCGGTCGGGCTGGCGCTGCTCAACGAGCAGGTGTCCATCAACCCGCCGTTGCAGATGGCGGGGGCTTCGCTGATGGTGGTGCCAACGATCGTGCTGTTCGTGGTGCTGCAGCGCTACGTGGTGCAGGGGTTCACGATGTCGGGGATCAAGTGACGGCCCGCCCCGCCGGGTTCGTGGCGGCACGCGACGGCGCCATCGTCGACGGGGCGGGTGATCCGCTGCTGCTGCGGGGAGTGGGGCTGGGGAACTGGCTGCTGCCCGAGGGCTACATGTGGCGCCTCTCGCCCGGCCGGGAGTCGCCGCGGGCGATCGAGGCGCTGATCATCGAACTGGTGGGCGAGGCGCGGGCCGGGGAGTTCTGGGCCGGGTTCCGGGACCGGTTCGTCTCCCAGGACGACGTGGCCCGCATCGCCGCCGCCGGCTTCGATCATGTGCGCCTCCCGCTCAACTGGCGTGTCGTCGTCGACCGCGGCGGGGCGTGGCGTCCCGACGGGATCGCCCTCGTCGATCGGCTCATCGGGTGGTGCGCCGAGCGCCGCCTGTGGGTGCTGCTCGACCTGCACGGCGCCCCCGGGGGCCAGACCGGCACCAACATCGACGATTCGGACGGGCGTCCCGAGCTGTTCATGGACGCCGCCAATCAGGACCTGACGGTGGCGCTGTGGCGCAAGCTGGCGGCCCGCTACCGGGACGAGCCGTGGGTGCTCGGCTACGACCTGCTGAACGAGCCGCTCCCGAACGAGTGGCAGCACGTCTATCAGGAGGATCTGGCCGCGCTGTA
>JASFUV010000133.1:0-4677 GCA_050050155.1 Acidimicrobiia bacterium
GATCACCATGCGCTCTCCCCGGTCGATGTCGACGTCGACGTCGACGAACACGACGTTGTGGCCGTAGGCCTTGGCAAGCCCCGATCCTTTGATCGGGGTGCGCCCGGACGGCTCTGGTTGGGGGAACTGGAGCGCGACCCGCCGGGTGGCGCCGCCCACCTCGGTGCGATTCGCTTTCATCTTCTCGACCCGCGTCTCCCAGGAGCGGGCCCGTTTCGCCATCGCCTCGGTGCTCCCCTTGAAGCGCCGGATCCCCTCTTCGAGACGGGCGATGCGTTCGTCCTGGTGGCGGCGTTCCCGGACCCGCTGCTCGTGGCGGCGATCCCGCTCGGCCAGGTAGTGGCTGTAGTTGCCGCGGTAGGGCTCGACCCGGCCGTCGTCGAGGGCCAGCACCGAGGTGATCGACTCGTCGAGGAGGGGAAGGTCGTGGCTGACGACCAGCAGGCCACCCTGGTATTGGGCGAGGAACGCCATGAGCCACGCCTTGGCGTCGAGGTCGAGGTGGTTGGTGGGCTCGTCGAGGAGCAGCACGTCGGTCTCGGCGAACAGGATCCGGGCCAGCTCGACCCGGCGGCGCTGCCCCCCGGACATGGTGCCGGTCTCCTGCTCCAGCTCCTCGGCGCCGATGCCGAGCGAGGAGGCGAACCGTTTCGCTTCGGCGATGGCGACGTAGCCGCCCCGGGCTGTGAACTCGTCGTCGAGGCGGGAGAAGCGCCGGATGAGCCGGTCCCGGTCGGCGCCGGAGGCGGTTTCCATGGCGCGCCGGGTGTGTTCCATGCGCCGTTCCAGGGTGCCGATCTCACGTGCGGTGAGGACCCGCTCGAGCGCCGTCATCTCCCGGTCGGCCGGTTCCTCCAAAGCGGCCTCCTGTGACAGGTAGCCGATGACGCCGCTGCGCAGCACCGATCCGGCGGCAGGTTCGCGTTGCCCGGCGAGGGTGCGTAGCAGCGTGGTCTTGCCGGCGCCGTTGGCGCCGACGAGGCCGATCCGGTCACCGGAGTGGATGGAGAACGACGCGTCGGAGACGAGCCGGCGCACCCCGGCTTCGATCGCGACGTCACGAGCGATGATCATGGGGGCTCCCTAGTGCGCCGCGTCGGCGTCGCCGGGGACTCCGGCGGCCCGCACCTTGTGGACGATCCGCACCATCTGGCGGAGGGAGAAGAGGGCGTCGCGGCGGGACACCGCGGCCGAGCCGGGAGCCATGACGATGTGCCGCAGCCCGGCGTCGACGTGGTCGCCGAGCCGGGCGCGGAGCTGGTCGGGGGTGCCCCACAGCACCGACGCCGCCACGATGTCGGTGGGGACCTTCGCCAGTGCGGCGTTCAGTTCGGCGCGCCCGTACCGCTCGGGGACGAAGTCGATCATGCCGCGGAACCCTTCGCCGAGCGGGTGATCCAGGCCGTGGCGGCGCCAGGCGACCTCCGGGCCGAGCAGCGCCATGAAGCGCACGAATCGGGAATCGAGGAGCCGCCGTGCCTGGGCCTCGGTGCGGCCGATGACGGTGAAGACCTGCCAAGCGGGCACGATGGCGTCGGGGTCGCGTCCGGCGGCGGTCGCCTCGGCGCGGATCGCGGTGAGGGCATCACCGTATTCCTGCGGCGTCATCGGCAGCGTCGGGTACCACCCGTCTCCGTAGCGGCCGGTGAGGCGCAGCATGCGGGGCCCGTGGGCGGCGACCCACAGCTGGGGCCGATTCCCCGGCGCGGGGGCGAGGTCCATCACCGCCCCACGCAGGGTGAAGAACTCGCCGCTGAAGTCGATCGGGCCCTCCGAGTCGAAGCAGAGGCGAATGATCTGGAGCGCCTCGTCGAGGCGGGCAACGGGGCGGTCGAAAGCGAGCCCGTAGGGGTCGACGTTCTCCCGCTCCCCTGCGCCGATGCCGAGGATCGGGCTGCGTGCGGTGAGATGTGACCAGGTGAGTGCCGCCTGGGCGAGGAGGACGGGATGGCGGCGGATGGATTCGGTGACTCCGACCCCGAGGTGAAGCCGCCCGGCCCGCGACGCCAGGTGCCCGATGAGCGACTGGTAGTCGAAATAGGGGTGGGGGCTGGTGCCCGGCTTCGCCATCCAGCTGAAGTCGCGGTCCCACAACGCGGTCGGGTAGAAGCTCTGGAAGTGGTCGACGGTCCAGGCCGCGTCGAATCCGAGGGTGCGGGCGACCCGCACCATCAGGTGGATGCGGCGCAGCGACGGGGCGGTGCCGACGCCGAGTCCGATGGAGACACGATGCGCATCGATCATTTGCGCAAGGCTAGGTGATCGCCGGGCCCTCGACGTCCGGCGGGCCGGAAGCGAGTTCGACCGCGGCACGGGCCCGCGCCACCCGCATCGTGGCTTCCGGGTAGGGGCCCGGCTCGGCGAGGACGGCATCGGGAGAGAGGCCTGCTTCGGCCGCAGCCCGGGCGACGCGGGCCACCTCCCCCAGTTCCTCCACCTGGGTCTGCACCATCCCCACGTCCATCAGGTCGCCGTGGCCGGGGACCACCGGCCCGGTGACGAGGGCGGCGATGCGGGCCGCGGTCCCGGCCCACGCCACCGGGTAGGCGTCGTCGTAGGAGGGAGGAGCGCCCTCCTCCAGCAGGTCACCGGCGAACATGACGCCGGTCCCCGCAACCGCGAGGACGAGGTCTCCTTCGGTGTGGCCCCGGCCGAGGTAGCGCAGTTCGACGGTGCGGCCCCCGAGATCGATGGTTCCCCGCTCGGTGCAGACATGCTCGGGGGGCACGATCGTGAAGCGGTCGAATTCGTCCTGCTCGGCCTCCGGCACCATCCCAACGAGTCCCCGCCGGGTCTCCTCACCGCGTTCGAGGAGCAGGCGGCGGCACTCGGTGTGGCCCCAGACGGCGGCTCCGGGGAACTCGCCGTTCCCGAACGTGTGGTCCCAGTGCCAGTGGGTGTTGACGAGCCAGCGAACCGGCGCCGACGTGACGAGCGCCAGGTCGTCACGCAGCTCCCGGGCCCGGGCAGGTGACTCGCGACTGTCGATGACGAGGGCCCCGTTGGCGCCGATGACGAGCCCGACGTTGAGGTCAAAGGATGCGTAGCGGCGGCGGAACACGCCGTCCCCGATCTCCTGCCACGGTGTCGCCGTCGTCGACTCCTCTCGCCGCTGGGGCGAGGCTACCCGAGCTGGGGCCGCGGCTCGGGCGCCGCGAATTCGGCGACCTCGATGCCGTGCTCGAGGAGGGGTCGCAGCCGCAGCGGCGGCATCGGCCGACTGAAGTAGAAGCCCTGGAACTGGTCACACCCGATCCGGGAGAACAGTTCGATCTGCTCGCGCGTCTCCACTCCCTCGGCAATGACGTCGACGTTCAGGCTCCGGCCGAGCCCGACGATGGCTTCGGACAGGCTGGCGGTGGCAGGACGCATCGTCGACTCGTCGATGAAGCTGCGATCGATCTTGAGGATGTCGAGCGGGAGGTCCTTCAGTTCGCGGAACGATGAGTACCCGGAACCGAAGTTGTCGATGGCGACCCTGACCCCGTGTTCCCGGAGCCGCTCCAGGGCGCGCCGGGCCAGGCTGCCGTCGGTGAGGAGGGTCTCCTCCTTGAACTCGAGGCAGAGCCGCGACCCGTCGATGCCGCTCTCGGCGAGGGCCTGTTCGACGACTTCGACCAGGTTGCCGCGCTGGAGCTGCCGGGCGGAGATGTTGAGCGACACGGCCAGCCCGTCGATGCCGACCCGGTGCCATTCTGCGAGCTGGCGGCATGCTTCGCACAGCGCCCACTCCCCGAGCGGGATGATGAGATCGGTCTCCTCGGCCACGGAGACGAACCGCTCCGGGAGCACCAGCCCGTGCTCGGGATGGTCCCATCGTGCCAGTGCCTCCACTCCCATCACCGCGCCGGTGCCGATGTGGACCCACGGCTGGTAGACGAGGGTGAGGCCGTCGTCGACTTCGAGGGCGCGGCGGAGCCCGTCGATGAGGTGGAGTCGCTCGGAGGTGCGCTGGCGCAGCTCGGGGGTGAAGTACTGGTAGGTGTTCATGCCGGCGGCCTTGGCGCTGTACATGGCGATGTCGGCGTCGCGCAGCAGGGCGTCGGCGTCGTCGCCGTCGATCGGGTAGAGGGCGATCCCGATGGATGCGGTGACTCGCAGCTCCTGGTCCCCCACCCGGTAGGGCTCTTCGAGGGTGCGCAGGATCTTGGTGGCGACCTGGCCTGCGTCCTCGACCCGCTGCCCGCCCTCGAGGATCACGGTGAACTCGTCGCCGCCGATGCGGGCGACGCTGTCGGTGGCCCGGACCGAGGACACGAGGCGGCGGGCAACCTGCTGGAGCAGCTCGTCGCCGATGCTGTGCCCGAAGTGGTCGTTGATCGCCTTGAACTGGTCGAGGTCGACGAACATGAGCGCCACCAGGCCGCCGTCGCGTTGGGAACGGACGATGGCGTTGTGGAGCCGGTCCCCGAACAGCACCCGGTTGATGAGCCCGGTGAGGGGATCGAACCGCGCCACGTAGTTCATGCGGCGCCGGTCTTCTTCCCGTGCCTCCTCGTAGGCGCGGTCCCGGATCCGCCATTCGCGGCGCATTGCGCGGGCGGCGGGCCGGAACAGGAAGAGCCCTTCGGCGATGAGCAGCACGATGGTGAGGCCGAGCAGCCCGAACACGAAGTTGCGGAGCATGGCGACCCGCGATTCGGCGTCGCCCCCGAGGCGGGACACGATGGCGCCCAT
>JASFUV010000134.1:0-4666 GCA_050050155.1 Acidimicrobiia bacterium
CTGCTCACGGGTGACGGCGTTGTTCGGGCAGTAGTGCGTGTTGGCAGGCGGGTTGCAGCCCACCGTGATGCCCGCCTGGCGGATCCGGTCGATGTCGGCTTCGAAGATGGAGGTGTCGTCGTCGGAGAACCAGTCGCCGACTCCGGGGTTGTCGTAGTCGAAGGCGCGCACCAGGAGCGCCGCCATCTGGCCTCGGGTGACGGCGTCGTCGGGGCAGTAGTGGGTGTTGGTGGGCGGGTTGCAGCCGTTGGTGATGCCGGCGGCGGCGAGGGCGTTGATGGCGTCCTCGAAGATCGAGTCCTCGTCGTCGCGGAACGAGTCCCACGAGGTCGACGGGAGGGAGAGGGCCCGCACCAGGAAGGCGGCCATCTCGCCGCGGGTGACGGGACGGTCGGGGCAGAAGCGGTCGTTGACGGGCGGGTTGCAGCCGTTGGTGATGCCGGCGGCGGCGAACGCCTCGATGTAGGGCTCGTGGACACTGTCGTCGTCGTCGACGAAGGCGCCGCCTGCGGTGGCCGCAGGTGCGGGTACCAGGGCGATGAGGCTGGTGAGGAGGGCGAGCGCCAGTACGAGACGGATCCACGAGACGACAGATGTTCTATGGCTCGTCACACCATGCTCTCCACCGGTGCGCTCGGCCCGACCTTGCCGGGCCACTCCTCAGAGTGGTCATCGTCGCCACTCTGCATAGCCTTGAGCCGTTTTCGGCTGAGACCCCTCTCGCGAGGCGCGGCCCCCTGCACGCGTGCTGGTGTTCTAGCCAGCAGGGTTCGAAGGGTCAAGCGCATCGCGCCGGGTACCCGGCGGCGCGGGCCCGCCATGATCGCCGGAAGGCTCGTCGCGTGGCGAAAGAACACGGATTTCCCTGGGGTTGTGGGCAGGTGTCTACTCACCCTGAGCGTACGAGGAATAGCCTTGCGCGGGACATAGCAGTTGCTTAACATCTACACAAGGAAACGGCGCGGTGCGCGCGAACGTGTGCGCACGGTGGCCGTCGGGGAAAGCGTCCGAGAGTGCCATGGGCTTGGGGCCTCGGACGAGAAAGCCACAGGGGCTACTAGGGGGTAGGCGTTGCGGGCCGAATTGGGGCATCTTGCCCAGGTAGGACAGACCCGTCCGGAATCCATTCCGGACGAAGACATCGTCGAATCCGACGCGGACTCGGCCGCGGTCATCGACCTGCGGACCGGCAATCCGGTCGTTGCCATCGATCCCGGCATCGCGGTCCTGCCGCGCACCGGGTACCTGGCGGCGTCCAGGTGGCAGCTGGCGGTGAAGCGGTTCATGGACGTGATTGCGGCGGGGCTTGCCCTGATCGTGCTCTCGCCGGTGTTCCTCGTCATCACCGTGGCCATCCTCACCACGTCACGAGGCGGGTTGCTGTACAAGCAGGAGCGCATCGGGCAGCACGGTGAGATGTTCCGGTTCTGGAAGTTCCGCTCGATGCGCGCCAACGCGCACGAGGAGAAGTCCACGCTGTGGGGTCTCAACGAGCAGGACGGGCCGATCTTCAAGATCCGCAACGATCCCCGGGTCACCAAGGTCGGCAGGATCCTCCGCCGCTTCTCACTCGACGAGTTGCCGCAGCTGGTTCATGTCTTCACCGGGCGGATGAGCCTGGTCGGTCCCCGACCGCACCTCCCCGAGGAGGTTGCCGCGTACTCGCCCCGGGCGCAGCAGCGTCTCGCCGCCAAGCCCGGCATCACGTGCATCTGGCAGGTGAGCGGCCGTTCCGACCTCGACTTCGAGACCTGGATCGACCTGGACCTCGAGTACGTCCACACCTGGAACCTGCGGCAGGACCTGCTCCTCCTCGCCAAGACGGTCCCCGCCGTCATCAGCGGCCGCGGCGCCTACTAGGCCTCCCGCCACCTACCGCTGCAGGCCTCCTCCCGGCTGGTAGCTTGGGCTGCCGTTCACGAGTGAGGAGATCGAGGTGCAGCGCGCGGCGGTGACGGGCGGAGCGGGATTCATCGGAGCGAACCTGGTCGACCGGCTCGTCGACGACGGCGTCGAGGTGCTCGTCATCGACGACCTCAGCACCGGACGGCTCGATCGGCTCGCGGCGGCACGGCGTCAGGGAGCCGTCACTTTCCACCAACTCGACATCCGCGATCCGGGGCTCGGCGACGTCATGGGCGCCTTCCGTCCCGAGGTGGTGTTCCACCACGCGGCGCAGATCGACGTGCGCGCGTCGGTGGCCGATCCGGTCGCCGACGCCTCCATCAACGTGGTCGGCACGGTGGCGGTGCTGGCGGCGGCGGCGGAGTGCGGGGTGGAACGGGTCGTGTTCGCCTCCTCGGGTGGCGCCACCTACGGCGACGTCGACGTGTTCCCGACATCGGAGCGGGTGACGCGCCGGCCCCAGTCTCCGTACGGGGTGGCGAAGAAGGTCGTCGACGATTACCTCCGCTACTTCCTCGACGCCCGCGGTGTCGACTTCGTCTCGCTCGGCTACGCCAATGTCTACGGCCCGCGCCAGGACCCCCACGGGGAGGCGGGAGTCGTCGCCATCTTCACCGAGAAGTTGCTGGCAGGGGAGGCCCCTGTGATCTTCGGGGACGGGAGTCAACTGCGCGACTACGTCTACGTCGAGGACGTCACCGATGCCTGCGTGCGGGCCGCGGCTCGGGGCGGCGGCGTCTACCTCAACATCGGGACCGGCCGCGAGACCTCGGTGATCGAGCTCTTCCGGCTGCTGCGCACCCTGACCGGGGCCAAGGTCACCGCCGGGTTCGCTCCCGCCAAGGAGGGGGACATCCCCCGTTCCTGCCTCGACGCATCCCGGGCGAAACGCCACCTGGGATGGGAGCCGTGGACGTCACTGGAGGACGGCTTGGCGCAGACGGTGGAGTGGTTCCGGGCCCATTAGCCGGACCCGGGTGAGCGACGTCAGTCCGCGGCCTGCTGCATCGGGCGCGGCGGGCGCCGGATGATGTTGAAGATGAACCGCGGGTTGCTGCCCAGGTAGCGGCGCGCCAGGCGGCGGGGCTCCCGCAGCAACCGGTAGAGCCACTCCAGCCCGAGCCGCTGCATGAAGCGTGGGGCGCGAGGGAGGAGGCCTGCATTGAAGTCGAAGGCGGCCCCGACCCCGAGCACGGCATGGGCCGTGAGCCGGGGCATCATGCGGTGCATCCAGCGCTCCTGCTTGGGAGCCCCGAGGCCCACCCAGACGATGTCGGCGCCGCTCTCGTTGAGCATCGCCACCACCGCGTCCTCTTCACGCTCGGTGAGGGCGCGGAACGGTGGGCAGTAGGTGCCGACGATCTCGGCACCCGGTGCCTGATCCGCGAGACGGGCGGCGAGGAGGTCGGCGACCCCTTCGGCACCGCCGTAGAGGAAGTGCTTCCACCCGCGCTCGACGCCGGCGGCGATCACCGCCGGCATCAGATCCGGTCCCGGCACCCTGCTCATGTGCTTGAAGCCGGCCCAGTGGCCCGCCCACACCATCGGCATGCCGTCGGGCACCGTGAGCCCGGAACCGTTGTGGATGGCGCGCAGCTCGGGATCGGCTTGCGACTCCATCACCGAATGGACGCCGGTGACGCACACGTAGTGGTGGGCGCCTTCGTCGATCCAGCGTCCCAGTTCGCCGATGGCGGTCTGTTGATCGACCGCGCTGACGCCGACGCCGAGTACGTCGACTCGAGGAATGTGATCCGATCCCACCATCTCGATGCCCCCAGCATTCACTCTCGCCGGGCCGGCCGGCCGTGGCGCGGCCACCCGGACCCGGATGTTCCTGGCCCACACCGAGCGTAGGATCACCACCACTGATGGTCAACGATGGTGGGGTTTCTTGACCTACGTTGGGGGAGTCTCGAGGGCTTCTAGCTCATCGAGGGTGCTGGGCCAGTCTTCCTTGAGGAGCCTGCTCAGCGCCCGATCCGCCAGGACCCGTCCCCCGGTCTGGCAGGTGGGGCAGTAGTTCGTCTCCCGCGAGGCGTAGACGATGCGCTGCACCGTCGTGCCACACACCGGGCACGGTTTCCCGTACTTGCCGTGGACCGCCATCTGCGGGTGGAAGGCGGTCACCTTGGTGGGGAACCCGTCGCCCGTGTCGGCCCGCCGGATCTCGACCCAGCGCGCCAGGGTCTCGCGCGCCGCGGCGTGGAGCCGCGCGATCTCGTCGTCGTCCAGGTTCGTGTTCATCTGGAGGGGGGAGAGCCGCGCCGCGTGCAGGATCTCGTCGGCGAAGGCACCGCCGATGCCGGAGAGGTACCGGGCATCGGAGAGGGCGCGTTTGAGGGTGTGACGTTCCGCCAGCAGGCCGCGGCGGAAGGCGTCGAGGGTGCTGCCCTCGATCTCGAGACCGCCCGGATCGAGGGCGGCCAGCGCCTCCCGGCCCTGCACCAGATGGAGCGAGGCACGCCGCTTGCTGCCGGCCTCGGTCAGGAGCAGGGTTCCGTTGTCGAAATCGAAGGCGGCGAGCCCGACCTTCCCCGGGATGGCCTTGCCTCGCTCGTGCCACTGCAGCCGCCCCGCCACCATGAGGTGGAGGACGAGGAACAGATCGCCGGCGAGGGCGATCACGATGCGTTTCCCGAGGCGTTCCATGCCGGTGACGGCGTGGCCTGCGGCGGCCTCGATGGGCGGGTCGAAGGTCTTGAGGAGGGAGATGGAGCGCACCCGCACCCCGTCGAGGTGATGGCCTTCGACGCGGCGC
>JASFUV010000135.1:0-4623 GCA_050050155.1 Acidimicrobiia bacterium
GGAGAGCTGCCAGCGGCGGCCGATGGCGTCTCTCACGTGGACGTCGATCTTCGGCCCGTAGAAGGCGCCTTCCCCTTCGGCCACCCGGTAGTCGAGGCCGGCCGCCTCGAGGGCGAGACGGAGCGCCTCCTCGGCCTTCTCCCACGCCGCGTCGGATCCGATGTACTTCTCGGGATCCTTGGTGGAGAGATCCGCTTCGAACTCGGAGAAACCGAAGTCCCGCAGCACCATGAGCGTGAAGTCGAGGAGGTTCTGCAGCTCGGCGACGATGTCCTTCTCTTCGATGAAGATGTGGCTGTCGTCCTGGGTGAAGCCTCGCGCCCGCATCAGGCCGTGGACGACCCCGGACCGTTCGTAGCGGTACACGGTGCCCAGCTCGAAGAGCCGCAGCGGCAGCTCGCGGTAGCTGCGGCCCCGGCTCTGGAAGATGAGGATGTGGAACGGGCAGTTCATCGGCTTCATCCGGTACTCGGTCTGCTCGTCGAGCACCATCCCGGGGAACATCCCTTCGGCGTACCAGTCGAGGTGGCCGGAGGTCTGCCACAGTTCCGCCTTCGCCACGTGTGGTGACGCCACGATCTGATAGTCGTGGGCGAGGTGGGTCCGCCGGCTGTAGTCCTCGATGATGGTGCGCAGGAGCCCACCCTTCGGGTGCCACACCGCGAGGCCGCTGCCGAGTTCCGGCGGGAACGTGAAGAGCTCCAGTTCCATCCCCAGTTTGCGGTGGTCGCGCCGTTCGGCTTCCTCGAGCCGCTCCAGGTACGCCTCGAGTTCCTGACGCGACTCCCACGCGGTGCCGTAGATGCGCTGCAGTTGCGGCTTGTTCTCGTCGCCGCGCCAGTAGGCGCCTGCGCTGCGCATCAGCTTGACGGCGGGGATCCGCCCGGTCGACGGCAGATGCGGACCGCGGCACAGGTCGACGAAGTCACGGTTGCGGTACACCGACACGTGCGAGTCCCCGGCGCCTTCGGCTTCCTCGACTCCCTTGATGATCTCGGCCTTGAACGGCTGGTCGGCGAAGACGGCGAGGGCGTCGTCGATCGACAGCACGTCCCGCTCGAACGGCTGATCCTCCGCAATGATCTCCGCCATGCGGGCCTCGATCCGGTCCAGATCCTCGGCGGTGAATGGCTCGTCGACCTCGAAGTCGTAGTAGAAGCCGTCCGTGATGGGAGGCCCGATCGCGAAGGAGGCCCCGGGGAAGAGGTCGAGGACCGCCTGTGCCATCACGTGGGCCGCCGAATGCCGGATGATGTGGCGTCCCTCTTCGGTGTTGCCGGTGACGACGGTGAATGCTCCGTCGCCGGCGATGGGGCGCGTCAGGTCGATCGGCTCGCCCTCGACTTCGACCGCCACCGCCGCCTTTGCGAGGCGGGGCCCGATGCTCGCGGCAACCTCGTGACCCGTGACGCCCTCGGGATACTCCCGGGTCGAGCCATCGGGAAAGGTCAGGTGCACGGCCGCCATTGCGTTTCCTCTCGCGTGAATTGGTCGGTAAGCGTACCGCGAATCCCGCCACGCCAGCCCGAAGCGTGGGAGAATGCACCGAGGTGACGCGAACGGAAGGGATGAGTTTGGAGACACTGCGGATGGCCGAGCGCCTCGCGAGGGGCGGGCGGGTCCAGGAGCTGTCGAGCATCGAGCGCGCGCTCGGCGCCAACCGGGTGTACCGGCTGTGGTCGGACGACGGCACCCGGGTGGCGAAGATCTACGGAACCCCGGCGCGGGATCGCCGGGAGCGTCACGCCCTCGACGCCCTCCATGATCTCCCGGGGATGCCGGCCCTGCTCGAGCGCGGCACCGAGGACGAGACCCACTGGGCGGTGTTCGAGGATGCCGGTCGGTGGAGCCTCGGCACGCTCCCGGAGAATCCGGGCCTGGCCAAGAAGGCGGGAGAGATCCTGCGCAGCATCCACGACGCTCCCCCGGAACGGGTCTCCAATCTCGCAAGGGGCATCGACCAGGAATGGGTCACGGTCGATTTCCTCTCGACGTTCCGGCGTCTCGAGCGGTACCGGGGACGCCTCGGCCTCTCCGCCGAGACGGTGGCGGAGGCCCGCACGGTGCGCCCGCCGTATGCGTCCTCTCCCCGCATCGCTCACACCAACACGGTGCCGGAGAACTTCCTCGTCGACGACAAGGGCAACGTCACGCTCATCAATTGGGAGTGGGCGACGCTCGCCCCGCCGGAGTGGGACCTGTCGAAGGCGACGTGGCTCGTCGGCCTCCAGGCCGGCCCCAACGCCGCCGCCGCCTTCCAGGACGGCTACGGCAAGCACTTGGAACAGGGCCAACTCGATCGCTGGACCGTCTACCACGCCGGGATGATGCTGGTGTACACGGCGGAGAATTCGATGCGGAGCGGCCTCACCGACTACGGGTATCTGGTCGCCGAATTACGCCGTGCCGTGACCGGTTCGATCGCCGAGCCCGAGTCTCCTTCCTGATCGGTCCTGGGTCCTCGCGATCCGGTCCACTCCGCCGTACCATGACGTGAGGTCGACGAAGGGTCAGCGATGTTCATGGTCGGTCACATGGTCAACCTCCTCACCGGACGGGGTGTCGCGGTGGACGCCGCCTCGGACACGATCACGGAGGGTTCCGCCCTCTCGGCAGGGATCGTCTTGGTCGAAGACGACGAGACCCGTCCCGATCTGCCGTGCCCCTGGTGCCTCGCCCCCACCGACGAGAGCGATGTGAGCTGTCCCTCGTGCGGGGAGCATTTCGGGCCGTTCAGCCCGCCTCGTACTCTCGGTTGATCAGCCGGCTGCGGAATCCAAGCCCCTGGTAGAGCCGGAGGCCTTCCGCGTTTGCGGCGTCCACGTAGAGCATCGCCGTCGTCGCTCGCTGGCGGCGATGGAGGTCGTCGAGCCCTGCGACGACGAGCGCCAATCCCAGCCCACGGCCTCGTGCCTCGGGGCGCACCCCGATGATGTAGATCTCGCCGGCGCCGTCGGGATGCAGCTTGGTCCAGCAACTCCCGACGAGGTGGTCGCCGTCCCGAACCATGAGGAGCCCGTCGGGATCGAACCACGGCTGCGCCAGTTTCCGATCGAGGTCGCCGCGGGTCAGCGCCCCGTTCTCGGGGTGCCCCTCGAAGGCCGCGTTGTTGGCCGCCAGCCACGCCTCCTCGTCGACGCCGGGCCGGAACCGGTCGATGCGATATCCGGATGGGAGTGGTGCGTCGGAGTCGAGAGGCAGGGATCGTCGCATCTCGTGCAGGGCGCGAGTCGCGGCCCAGCCGTTCCGGGTGAGAGCGGCCTCCGTGAACGGCTCCCAGGCCCATGCCGTGACCCGTTCGTCACCGGTGACCTGCGCTCGCGTCGCGGCGAAGAGGCCGTCGATGACGTCGTCGTGGCGCACCGTCGGGTGGAGGGCCATCTCGATCGCCCAGTGCCCGCCGCCTCCCACCCGACCCGGGTGATGCCAGGCGGCCTGCCCGTATCCGACGACTTCGCCCCTTTGGCGCTGTGCGACGACGACACGGCTGCCGTCGCCGCCGAGGAGGCGAAGGTACTTGTGCTCGGAGAGCCCCGGGTGCCGGTCGTGTGCGCTCACCGCCGCCAACAGCGCCTCGACGCCCGGGCGATCGGCGGCAACGAGGGGGCGGAAGGTCACGGGTGATGCCATGGCGGCGCACCCTACCGCCCATGGCGGCCATCCCTGCCGGAACGGCCCCGCGCCCCGTGACCCGCGCCGGCGGGCGTAACCTACCTCCCCGTGAGTTCGGTGGGCCTGGTCCTCGGCGGAGGCGGCATCACCGGCGCCGCCTACCAGTTCGGCACTCTGATCGCTCTGGAGATGGCGACCGGCTGGAGCCCCAATCGTGCCGACGTCATCGTCGGCACGTCGTGTGGCGCGCTGGCCGCCGCCATGGTGCGTGGCAACCAGGCCACGCTCGAGACCTTGGTGGGTGACGCCCGGAGCGACGAGGAGGCCGCAGCCTTTCTCCGTGAGAAGGTGTACCGGAGGACCCGGCCCGGTGGCATGGTGCGCTGGATGCGTCGCGGTGTGCTGCCCGGTCTCCGCCATCCGGACCTCAGGCTGGTGCTCGGCAGCCCTGCCCTCTACAGCACGGTCGGACTCTCGGAGTGGCTGGAGGAACGGCTCGGCGACCTGGCCGATTCCTGGCCGGACCGACCGACGGTGATCGTGGCGTACGACCTCGCCGGGCGGCGTCGCGTGCCGTTCGGCACGGAGGCGGCGCCGCCGGTCAGTCTGAAACGCGCCGTGGCGGCGTCGACCGCGGTGCCGTTCCTGTTCCAGCCGGTGAAGATCCGCGACCGCTGGTACGTCGATGGAGGGATCGCCAGCGGCACCTCGGCGGATCTGGTGCTGGCGAATCCGACGCCGCTGGATCTGGTGATCGTCATCGCTCCGATGGCGGCACCGGAGACCCGCCCTCACGCTCGCTTCTTCGAGGGGATGTTCGATCGTGCCGGGAGGGCGGCCTTGGAGGCGGAGCTGACACTGCTCGAGGAAACGTGGCCGGACACCGACGTCCTGGTCCTCCGACCGGATCAGCGAGTGATGGAGGAGGCGCGCCGCAATCCGATGTCGGCGGAGGCGGCGGTCCCGGCGTTTCTCCGGACCCTGGGGTCATTGCGAGAAGAACTCGGGCAT
>JASFUV010000136.1:0-4604 GCA_050050155.1 Acidimicrobiia bacterium
GATGGCGGGGGCTCTGAGCGCGACGGTGGTCCCGGGCCCTGAGGCCGGGTCGACCGTGATCTCCTCCGCAGCGCCCGCCATCGCCACGGTCGTGCCCGGCGGCAGGGTGACCACGGAATCGGACGAGCCGTGGGTGAGGGCGCGCACCCCGACGACGAGGGCGATCACCGCCACCGCCACCGCGGCGCCGATCGGCAGCAGGCGGGTGCGCCAGTCGGGGGCGCCCGCCACGAGAGCCGACCACGGGATGTGCTCGATCTCCTCGTAGTCGGGAGGCGGTTCCTCGGCGTGCGGGTCCATTCCGGCACCGTATGCGGAACACGAAGTGACATCAAGAGGGTTGATTCGAACGAAGAACGAACGGGCGAACTTCCCGCCGTTGTTCACTCGATCACCGGATCAGCGCGCCCACCCTCTCAGCCCGGGAAAGGCTCCCCCAGGTGTTCGGCCATCCAGCGGACGGCGAAACGCACGATGTCGTCACCGTCGATCAGCTCGGCTCGGGCGTCACCCACCTTTCCCCGCTGCGCCCTGCCGGTGGCCAGGTACGCTCGGAGGATGGCGGTGAAGTAGTCCTCGGCCGGGTACGCGACGATCCCTGTCGAATCGTCGAGGCTCTCGATCACCCGGACCACGGGACCGCCGGGCTCCCCCACCTTCCGGTGCCGGCGGACCCGTCGTTTCTCCGGGAGCGGAGCGAGGTACTCGGCGTAGTGGAGCAAGGTGACCGTATCGGGGTCGGCACCCAGGCGGAGCACACGGCCTCCGGCCGCGACGAGTCGGTCGAGGGGTGACCCCGGCCCGTAGTAGTCGTCCCAGGGCACGTCCGCCGTGAGATGCCCGGCGAGTCGGCCGAACGCGGCAAACCTGCCCTCGGGGTTGTCGCTGACCAGCGTGCCGGGTCGGGTGCGGAACACCTCGGCGAGCGTGCCGACGTCAGGGTCGGCAGGCGTCGCGAGCGGATCGAAGGGCTCGGCATCGCGGAGAAGCCGCTCCCGCTCGGGTTCGGGACGCCCGTTCACCCAGTCCCACTCATTCAGCGCACCCAGCACCATCAGCAAGGTCCCGTCCGGCCCCACCGTGTCGATCAGCGCCTCGAGCACCCCTTCCGCTTCCCCTTCGACGGGACCGATGGAGCGCAGCGAGGCATGCACCATCAACAGGTCACCGGTCTGCGCGCCCAGCCTGCGGAGGTCGGAGCTGATCGCGGCCGGTGCTCTCGGTGTGGACGTCATCGGCTCATTCTGGCCGCCCGCGGACGCCGCGCCCTACCAGGTGGCGGCCGACCCGGTCGGTACCCTGCCCACGAGAACGATCGACGCTGCGCTCGCTGCACCGGCAATCCCCTACCCGCCGATGTAGCTCATCTCGACCTTGGGGAGGCCGAGGGTCGCCTCGGAGCGCAACTCGGAGTAGCGGTCGGTGCGGTCCTCCCACACGCCCCGCACCAGGCCGGTCAGCTCGGCGTCGGAGGCGCCGTCCCGCAAGGGAGCCCGCAGGTCGAAGCCCTTGGCGGCGAACAGGCAGGTGTAGAGCGACCCCTCGGCGGAGAGGCGGGCCCGTGAGCAGTCCCCGCAGAACGGCTGCGACACCGACGAGATCACCCCGATCTCCCCCGCCCCGTCGGTGTAGCGCCAGCGTCGGGCCACCTCACCCCGGTAGTTCGGCTCCACCGGCTGCAGCGGGTAGCGGGCGTCGATGGTGGCGACGACCTCGGCGGCCGGCACGACGTCCTGCAGCCGCCAACCGTTGGTGCGACCCACATCCATGTACTCGATGAAGCGCACGATGTGTCCCGTGCCGCGGAACCGCTCCGCCATCGCCACGACGTCACCGTCGTTGCTGCCCCGCCGCACCACCATGTTGACCTTCACCGGGTCGAGGCCGGCGGCAGAGGCGGCGGCGATGCCCTCCAGCACCGTCTCGACCGGGAACCCGGCGTCGTTCATGGCCGCGAACACGACGGGATCGAGAGAATCGAGACTCACGGTGATCCGGTCGAGCCCGGCGGCGGCGAGCGCCTCCGCCTTGCGGGCCAGCAGCGACCCGTTGGTGGTGAGCGTCACGTCGTCGATGCCGTCGATCGTCTTCAACCCGGCGATGAGGTGCTCGAGGTTCCTGCGCAGGAGAGGCTCGCCCCCGGTAATCCGGATCTTGTGCACCCCGAGCCCGGCGAACACCCGCCCCAGCCGCTCGAGCTCCTCGAAGCTCAGCAGCAGGTCTTTGGCGAGGAACTCGTACTCCCGGTTGAAGATCTCCTTCGGCATGCAGTAGGTGCAACGGAAGTTGCAGCGATCCGTGACCGAGATGCGGAGATCACGCAGCGGGCGCCCGAGACGGTCGAGAAGGGCCATGACCAGAGGTTACCGGCCGGCCGGAACATGCATCACGGTGAACGTCTTCACCGTCGCACCAGGTCGAGGAGCTCGTTGCGGGTCCTGGCATCGGTCTTGAAGGTCCCCAACATGGCGCTCGTCACCATCGAGCTGTCCTGCTTCTGCACCCCCCGCATCATCATGCAGAGGTGCTTGCCTTCGATCACCACCGCCACCCCGTGCGGCGCCAGGATCGAATCGAGGGCGTGGGCCACCTGGTTGGTGAGCCGCTCCTGCACCTGGAGGCGACGGGCGTAGAGATCGACAATGCGCGCCACCTTCGAGAGCCCGATGATCGAGCCCTTCGGAAGGTAGGCGACAGCCGCCTTCCCGAAGAACGGCAACATGTGGTGCTCGCACATCGAGTAGAACTCGATGTCCTTCACCAGCACCATCTCCTCGACCCCCTCGGCATCGAAGATGGCGTTGTTGACGACCTCCTCCAGCGACCGCGAGTAGCCGCTGGTAAGGAAGTCGAGCGCCTTGGCCACCCGCAGCGGGGTCCGCACCAGGCCCTCCCGGTCCGGGTCCTCCCCCACCTCGACGAGTTGCTGACGCACCAACGCCTCGAGCTGGGGGGCGTAGACGTCGGCGCCCCCGTCGAAATCCTGCGGGGCGCGCAGCTCGTACGGCGCGGCGAGGTGGATCCCCTTCACCTTCCGTACCTCGTGGCCTGGTTCGTTGAGGCGGTCCGCCACCTCCCGTGCGGTGGCTCCACTGTCCGGATCGACCCAGTCGGGGACGAGATCGGCGATGGGCACCGCAACGTGGGCGGCCGTGGCGGCGTGTGGATCGGGAACCTGCCAGCTCCCGAAGTCCTCGACCCGGTCGCCGTAGTAGGCGATGTCGAGATCGATGGTGCGGGGAGCGTTCTTGTCGCCGGTGCGTTCCCGGCCCAGTTCCGCCTCGATGCGGCGCAACTCCGCACGCAGCGCCAACGGGTCGAGCTCCGTCGTGACGAGGGCGGCGGCGTTGAAGAAGGGCGGCGCGTCCTCCGGACCTCCGACCGGGGCGCTCTCGAACAGGGCGCTCACCGCCTGCACATCGATGCCCTGATGGCGGCGGAGATGACGGACCGCCTCCGGCAGATAGCGTTCCCGCTCGATATTCGAGCCGAGAGAGATGACGGCCTGGACTGATCCGCGGTTCACGGGGCATCCTCCTTGGGTTCCCGAGTATCAACACGGACACGGCGGATGGTGATTCCCACCGACCGGGCGTGGCGCAGCGCCCCCGGCTTCTCCACCGTCAGCTCCACGGCCTCCACCTTGGGGTCGGTGGCGAAACAGACGTCGACCAGCTCTTGGGCGAGTCGCTCCACCAGGAGGGGCGACCCCTCCCGGATGTGGTCGATCATGGCCTTCGTGATGGTGCGGTAGTTGGCGGCGTCGCCGATGTCGTCGCTGCGGGCCGCCGCGGCGGTGTCGACCCACAGCGTGGCGTTCACCCGGATCTCTTGGGGGGTGACCCGTTCCTCCGGTTTGATCCCGATGATGCCGGTGACGCTCAGATCTTTGATGTGGATGCGGTCGAGTGGCTCCATAACGGCGAGGCTACCCGGTCGCCGCGGCGCGACCACGGGCGCGGCGCCTCACACCAGGTGGCCGCCGCCGTCGATCCGCACGATCTCTCCGGTGACGAAGTCGTTGACGACGAGCGCGCGCACCGCTTCTACCACCGGGTCGGCCCCGCCGGCCCACGGCAGCGGCAAGTCGGCGGCGAGGCGCTCCACGAAGGCGTCGTCCTCCCCGGGCGGGGGCAGGATCACCCCGAGCGCTACCGCGTTGACCCGGATGCGGGGTGCGAGCGCCAGCGCCGCGGCGCGGGTGAAGGTGTCGATCCCGCCCTTGGCGACCACGTAGGAGAAGTGGGTGCGGTAGGGCGTCATGGTGCGGACGTCGGTGAGGTTCACCACCGCCCCCGTCTCCTCTCCCGGGAGGGCGGCGGCGAAGGCCTGGGTGAGGAACACCGGCGCCGCCAGGGTGAGGTCCTGGGTCCTGCGCCACCGGTCGACGGTCACGTCGTCGAGGGCATCCACCGGGAACCCGGACGCGGAGTTGATCAGGATCGACACCGGCCCCAGCGCGTCGCGGGCCGCCGCGATCAGGCCGGGCGCCTGCGCCGGATCGCCCAGGTTCATGGAACCCGATGCCGCCCGGCTCCCGCTGCCCCGAATCTCGGCGACGGTTTGATCGGCCTCCTCGGCCGAGCGGTGGTAGTGCACGAACA
>JASFUV010000137.1:0-4591 GCA_050050155.1 Acidimicrobiia bacterium
GGATCACCACCGTCCGCTCCGTCGGCTACCGCTTCGGCTGACCCCCCGCGGGGGGGACCCGTGCACCCAACCCAGGGCTCCAGTACACGGTATTGCGGCCTCTCAGCCCACGGTACGGCCGGTCTCGAGGCCCTACACTCGGATGGCCCCATCTATTGGAGGAAGGCATGACCGACTACCCCATCGACTTCAGTGCCGACTACGGGGACGGGACCCGCAGCCGCGGGCTGGCGGCGCTCGGAGCCGCGTTCGTCCTCAAAGCTGTGCTGCTGATCCCCCACTTCATCGTGCTGGTCTTCGTGGAGATCGCGGCGTTCTTCGCCATCTGGTACGGGTATTTCGTCATCGCCTTCACCGGCAAGCTCCCCGAGGGCGTGGCACGGTTCACCGAAGGCGCGATCGGCTGGTACATCCGGGTGACGGCGTACTTCGCCGGCATGACCGACGAATACCCCCCGTTTGCGCTCGAAGCGCCGGGGTATCCGGTCCGGGCGACGTTCGGCGACAGGTCCCCGGATCGCAGCCGCGGGTTGGGGTGGGCCGGCGCCATCTTCTGGGTCAAGGCAGTCCTGCTGATCCCCCACATGGTCATCCTGAGTGTGCTCGGGACCGTGATGGAGGTCGTCGCCTACGTCGGGTTCTGGGTCGTGGCGATCACCGGCACCATGCCGAAGGGCATGTTCGACATCTTCACCGGCATCCTGCGCTGGAACGTGCGTGCCTGGGGCTGGATGTTCAGCCTCACCGACCGCTACCCCCCCTTCGCGATGGAGTAACGCACCGCACCACATCCGATGCTCTCAACCCAGGGCTCCAGTACACGGTTCTGCGGCCTCTCAGCCCAGGGTTCCAGACCGCACGGTCGCGTAGGCCCGAACCGTGGGCCCCAGACCACGGTCTTGCGGCCTCTCAACCCTGGGTTGGGTGCATAGGGGGATCCCCCGGTCAGCCGAACTCGATGCCTTGGGCGAGGGGGAGGTCGTCGCTCCAGTTGATGGTGACCGTCTGGCGCCGCATGTAGGCCTTCCACGCATCCGAGCCGGATTCGCGGCCCCCTCCGGTGTCCTTCTCGCCGCCGAAGGCGCCGCCGATCTCGGCCCCCGAGGTGCCGATGTTGACGTTGGCAATCCCGCAATCCGAACCCTCGTGGGAGAGGAACTGCTCGGCCGCCTTCACCGAATCGGTGAAGATCGCCGACGACAGGCCCTGGGTGACGCCGTTGTGGATCTCGATCGCATCCGCCAGGTGGTCGAACTCGATGACGTACAGGATCGGGGCGAACGTCTCGATCTGCAGGATCGGGGCGTCCGCCGGCATCCGGATGATGGTCGGCTGGACGAAGTAGCCGTCGCGGTCCAGCACCTCGCCGCCGGCGAGGACCTCCCCGCCCTGCTCCTGCGCGATCCCGACCGCGGCGGCGAACGTGTCCACCGCCTCCCCGCTGATGAGCGGACCCATGAGGACCCCGTCCTCGAGTGGATCGCCGACCGGGACCCGCCGGTAGGCGTCGACGAGGCGGGAGACGACGTCGCCGGCGATGCCCCGCTGCACGATGAGGCGCCGCAACGACGTACACCGCTGCCCGGCGGTCCCCACCGCCGCGAACAGGGCGGCCGGTGTCACCAGCTCCGGGTCGGCGTCGTCCATGACGATGATGGCGTTGTTGCCGCCCAGCTCGAGCAGCGACCGTCCCAGCCGCTTGGCGACCGCGGTCCCCACCTTCTCCCCCATGCCGCACGAACCGGTGGCCGAGATCAAGGGAACCCGGCGGTCGCTGATGAGGGTCTCGCCGACGCTGCGCCCCGGCCCCACCACCAGGTTGAAGACGCCCTCGAATCCGGTGCCCGCCATCACCTCGTTGACGATGGACGTCACCGCCACCGCGGTGAGTGGGGTCCGGCTCGACGGCTTCCACAGCACCGTGTCCCCGCAGACGGCGGCGACGAAGGCGTTCCAGCTCCACACCGCGGTCGGGAAGTTGAACGACGTGATGACGCCGATCGGGCCCAGGGGATGCCATTGCTCGTACATGCGATGGCGGGGCCGCTCCGACGCCATCGTGAGCCCGTAGAGCTGCCGGGAGAGACCGACGGCGAAATCGGCGATGTCGATCATCTCCTGGACCTCGCCCTCCCCCTCGGCCCGGATCTTCCCCATCTCGAGGGTGACGAGGCCCCCGAGGGGCTCCTTGTAGTCCCGCAGGGCGTTGCCGATCTGCCTGATGTAGTCGCCGCGCCGCGGCGCCGGCAGCATCCGCCACTCCTCGAAGGTCTCCCGCGAGCTGGCGAGCACGGTCTCGTAGTCCTCCACGGTGGCCTGGCGCACCGCCGCGATCGGGTTCCCGGTCGTCGGATCCTCACTGGTGATCTCGTCGCCGCCGGTCGCGATCCACTCGCCGGCGAACCCGCCCGGGTTCACCTCCTCGATGCCGAGGCTCCCCAGGATCTCGTCGCGATTCACCATCCACCTCCGTGCCAGCCGTCTGGCTCCGAACGCTAGTGGGGTGGGGCCTGCTCCGCCCGTGCCGCAACCCGGCCTCGATCGTCATGTCCGGCGAGCGGATAATCTCAGGCCCGATCGGACGGACGACGATCGCCGGGGGCGCCCGCCACCGGCGGGAAGGTACGAAGGGATGTTCGCGACGAGCCGGCAGGCCGTCCTCGAACCGGACGGGGCGGAACGGGCCGCCCGATGGACCGTGGCCACCG
Source organism: Acidimicrobiia bacterium (assembly GCA_050050155.1). GTDB lineage: Bacteria > Actinomycetota > Acidimicrobiia > Spongiisociales > UBA5794 > CAYQEC01. The sequence continues at coordinate 2,709 of JASFUV010000137.1, forward strand.
CCGGCCTTGCCTTCTTCCTGCTCTACACCGCCCTCGCCCTCTACCGCTACCAGACGTTCCGCACCCTGGCGTTCGACCTCGGCATCTTCGATCAGGGCACCTGGCTGCTGAGCCGCTTCCGGGACCCGTTCGTGACGGTCCGGGGCCTCAACCTGTTCGCCGATCACACCTCGGGCATCCTCTTCCTCGTCGCCCCGCTCTACTGGATCTGGTCCGATGTGCGGCTCCTCATCGTCCTCACCGGAGCCGCCCTGGCGGCCGGCGCCCCGCTCACGTACCTGGCGGGGCGGGCGGTGGGGCTGGCGCCGCGCTGGGCGGCGGGGGCGGCCGTCCTCTACGTGCTGCAGCCGTCGATCGGGTGGCAGGCGTGGGACGGGTTCCATCCGGAGGTGCTCGCCATCCCGCTCCTGCTGTGGGCGTTCGTGGCGATGATGCGAGACCGCAACGGCTGGGCGCTGCTGGCGATCGTCCTGGTGCTGCTCACCAAGGAGGACGCCGGGCTGGTGGTGGCGCCGCTGGGGCTGCTGATGGCGTTGCGCTGGAAGAAGCGGATCGGATGGGTGATCGCCGGCGCCGGGGTGGTGGCGTTCGTGGTGGCGTTCGGGGTGGTGCTCCCGGCGCTCTCACCCTCGGGATCCCTGCTGTACACGGATCGCTACGCCTCGATCGGCACCGGTCCGTTCGGCATCGTGACCGGCATCCTGACCCGCCCCTGGGTGCTGTTCGAGGGATTCCACACCATGTCGCAGGTGGCGTACCTGGGGATGCTCCTGCTGCCGCTCCCGATCGTGCTGTTCGCTCCGTGGACGCTGCTGACGGTGGCCCCGGCGCTGTTCGCCAACCTGCTGTCGGCCCACTACTACCAGTACGACATCAGATACCACTACACCGCCTTCCTGATCCCGCTCCTCACCATCGGGGCCGTCACCGGCCTTGCCCGCCTCACCCGGTGGCGGCGGCAGGTGGCGAAACAGGTGATGACGGGATGCGTGGTGGCGGCGGTCCTCGGTCAGGTGCTCTTCTCGCCGTTCCCGCTCGGACCACGCCGCGCCAACTGGCCGCGGCCTCCCGCCAATGTGAGCGCGCACGAGGACGCGGTGCGCCTCATTCCCGACGACGCGGTGGTGGCGGCGTCCTCGCTGCTGGTGTCCCACCTCAGCCAGCGCCCCGAGATCTACCTGTTCCCGACCCCGTTCCGGCGCCACAACTACGGGCTCCAGGGCGATGTGATGCCCGACAGCGACCGGGTGGAGTGGGTCATCGCGAGCGTCGTCCTGCCGGCGGCTCAGCAGGAGGTGCTCGACACGCTGCTCGCCTCACCCGAATTCGAGGTGGCGTTCACGTCCGACGAGGTGGTGGTGCTGCATCGCCGCCCGGACTGACCCATCAGACGAGCCGCACCCCGTGTCCCGGCTCTACTTCGCCTATGGCAGCAACATGAGTGAGACGACGCTCCGAGAGCGGGGCATCGAGGCCGAGCGTGCGGGTATCGGGCTCCTTCGCGGTTACCGGCTGGCGTTCACCCTCCCGTCGCGACGCTGGACGGGCCGCGCCGCCGATATCCTCGCCACGCCCCAGACCGGGGTGTGGGGTGTCGTGTGGCGCATCGCCGAGGCGACGGTGCTCGACGCCTACGAGGCCAACTACGACCGGATCGTGACAGCAGTCACGAGGTACGGCAGAAGCCGGTCCGACGGATGGGCGCCGGACGGCCGGTCCGAGGTTTGGACCTACGCGGTGCGAGTGGCGAGGAAGAGCGCCACCGAGGCGCCGCCGGCGCCCGCCTATGCGCAGCGGATGCGAGAGGGCGCGGAGGCGGCCCGTCTCCCCCGCCACTATCTCGCGTTCCTCCGCGCCACCACCGAAGCACGCTCGTTGAACGG
>JASFUV010000138.1:0-4589 GCA_050050155.1 Acidimicrobiia bacterium
GTAGGCGGAGAGGCTCTCGACGTACCTGCGCTGACCCTCGGCGTAGATGGTGTCGAAGGCGAGCGACGACTTCCCGGACCCCGAGATCCCACTGAAGACGACGAGCTTGTCGCGAGGAATCTCGAGGCTGAGGTTCTTCAGGTTGTGCTCGCGGGCACCCCTGATGACGATCTTGTCCGCTGACACCGGTGTCCCCGTCCTCCGTGCCTGATTCCACCCGGGGCGCGCTCCCCGTGGGGGGTGGTGGCTACCGGTTGGCGAGTGTAGCGAGCGGGTGTGACAGGAATTACACGGGCGTAGGCCCGGCCGCCACCGCCGGGGTCGGGACGGCGCGGGGCAGCTCCCAACGAAGCACCGCCCACCCGCCAACCACGGCGGCCACGAGGAACACCGGCGACCAGCCGAGCGCATCGGCCGCGAGCTGCCCCCACGAGGCGGCCCACAGCACCGCCGCCGCCATCCACCCCGGCCGGCCCGCACCCGCCGCCAGCAGCACGAGGGGGAACAGCAGCACGCCGGCGTCGTAGTACATGGTGTGAGGAGCCGCCAGCACGATGGCGGCCACCGCGACCGAGTAGCGCACCCCCGGCGGCCCATGGGGATGACGGAACCAGAAGAGGGCAGCGACGGCGGCGGTGAGCAGCGCAAGGCCCCAGCCCACCACCACGCCTGCGGCGCTCCCGGTGAGATGCTCGACGAAGCCCTGCCACGAAACGAGATTGGCGTGGTTGACGCCGGCGTCGATCTCGAGAAAGGCGTTGGCGCGGCTCCACCACTCCCCCACCCAGCCGAACCCGGAAAGCACGGCGCCCGCCAGGTAGAGGGCGCCGGCGCCGCCCAATCCGGCCGCCACCATGCGCCAGCGGCGCGCCACCACGAGCAGCGCCAGCATCGGGACCCCGAACTGGGGCTTCGCCAGCAGCAGCGCCACCGCCAGACCTGCCGCCACGTCGTGCCCCTCCCCGTCGAGGCGGGCCGCCGCCGCCACCAGCAGCATGGTGAGGGCGGTGTTCTGCCCGCCGGGGACAGCCCGCAACAGCGGGTAGAAGAGGAGCGCCGCCGTCATCGCCGCCGCGGTCCCGATGGAGAACGGCAGGAAGCGGCGCCACAGCACCACGGCGCCCCACAGGGCGGCCGCCATGAGGGCGGTGTGCACCAGGTACGACCAGCGGTAATCGAGAGCGGCGAGCACCCGGTATCCGGCGGCCACGAACGGCGGGTAGGCGAAGTAGAGGTAGCCCCCCGATCCGTCGACGAGGGTCCCCTGGGCCTGCTGCTGGCGGGACGCCTCATAGAGGTGGCCCCAATCACCGGCGGCGGCGATCTTGCCGGCCCCGTAGAACGCCGGGTAGTCGCCGCCGAGACGGCCGCTGAGGGCGGCGCCATCGTCGGCGGTCGCCGCCAAGAGCACCACGACCGTCGCAAGCACCGCCAGGATGACGGCCGGGTAGACCCGCAACCGCCACGCCCGCGAGCCCGGAGACGACGCCGCCGTGGCCGTGTTGCCGCCTGTGTCACCGTGCACGAACGATCCTCCGCTGTGTCCCAGAGAGTATCGACCCGGCAGGCCCCCGCTTGACCGACCGGCGCCGCCCCCGCCTCAGCGGGCCGCCTCCCGCACCTCGCGCAGCTCCCGCTTCAGCTCCTCGACCTCATCACGGAGACGGGCCGCGTACTCGAACCGCAGCTCCGACGCCGCCTCGTGCATCTCCTCCTCCAGGCTCTGGATGAGGCGGGCGAGATCGTCGCGGTCGAGGTCGAGCGGCTCCCGCGAACGCGTCTCCCTGGCGCGGCGGCTGGCGGCGGGCGCGTCGGACGACTGCAAGAGCTCGAGGATGTCGGTGACCTTCTTGCGGATCGTCTGGGGATCGATGCCTCGCTCCTCGTTGAAGGCGATCTGGGCGAGACGGCGCCGGTTCGTCTCGTTGATGGCACGCTGCATCGATTCGGTGACCGCGTCGGCGTACATGATCACCACGCCGTCCACGTTGCGGGCCGCCCGCCCGATCGTCTGGATGAGTGAGGTCTCGGAGCGCAAGAACCCCTCCTTGTCGGCGTCGAGGATCGCCACCAGGGTCACCTCGGGGAGGTCCAGCCCCTCCCGCAGGAGGTTGACGCCCACGAGCACGTCGTACTCGCCGAGGCGGAGATCCCGCAGGATCTGGACCCGCTCCAGCGTGTCGATATCGGAGTGGAGATAGCGGGCCCGGATCCCCATCTCGAGCAGGTAGTCGGTGAGATCCTCGGCCATCTTCTTGGTGAGGGTGGTGACGAGGACCCGTTGCTCCAGCTCGGCGCGGCGTCTGATCTCCTCGGAGAGATCGTCGATCTGGCCCTTGGTGGGGCGCACCACCACCTCGGGATCGACCAGACCTGTGGGGCGGATGATCTGCTCGACGATGGCCGCCGATTCCCGTAGTTCCCAGGGCCCCGGCGTCGCCGACAGCAGCACGCACTGACGGGTCTTGCCATACCACTCCTCGAACGTGAGCGGCCGGTTGTCCATCGCCGATGGGAGCCGGAACCCATGCGACACGAGGATGTCCTTGCGGCTGCGGTCCCCGGCGAACTGCCCGTGGATCTGGGGGATGGTGACGTGGCTCTCGTCGATGACGGTGAGGTAGTCGTCGGGGAAGTAGTCGAGGAGGGTGTACGGCGCCTCGCCCGGTTCCCGGCCGTCGAGGAAGCGGCTGTAGTTCTCGATCCCGGCGCAGCTCCCGACCTCGCGCATCATCTCCATGTCGTACGAGGTCCGCATCCGGAGGCGCTGCGCCTCCAGCAGCTTCCCCTCCCCCTCCAGCACCTTCAGCCGCTCCTGCAGCTCCTGCTCGATCCCGACCACCGCGGTGAGGAGGCGGTCGTGGGCAGTGACATAGTGGGTCGCCGGGTAGACAAACATCTCGGACAGCTCGGCGAGCACCTCCCCGGTGAGCGGGTTCATTTGGAGGATGCGCTCCACCTCGTCGCCGAAGTACTCGACGCGCAGCACCGACTCCTCGTAGGAGGGGAACACCTCCAGGGTGTCGCCGCGGAGGCGGAAGCGGCCCCGCACCAGGTTGACCTCGTTGCGTTCGTACTGGATGTCGACGAGGCGCTTCACGGCGTCACTCAGCGGGTACTCGACCCCGCGCACCAGGCGCAACAGCTGCCCCTCGTACTGCTCGGGAGACCCGAGGCCGTAGATGGCGGACACCGAGGCGACGATGACAACGTCCTTCCTGGTGAGCAGCGCCGCCGTCGCGGCGTGCCGCAGCCGCTCGATCTCGTCATTGATCGTCGATTCCTTCTCGATGTAGGTGTCGGTCTGCGGCAGGTACGCCTCCGGCTGGTAGTAGTCGTAGTAGCTGACGAAGTACTCCACCCGGTTGTGGGGGAAGAGCTGGCGGAACTCGTTGGCGAGCTGCGCCGCCAGGGCCTTGTTGGGGGCGAGGACGAGCGTCGGCTTCTGCACCTGCTCGATCAGCCAGGCGATCGTTGCCGACTTCCCCGACCCGGTGATGCCGAGCAGCGTCTGGAAGCGGTGCCCGCGCCCAACACCCTCGGCGAGGCGCGCGATCGCCTCCGGTTGGTCACCGGCCGGGGAGTAGTCCGAAACGACGCGAAACGGCTGCATCGCAGCAGCGTACCCCGTCGCTATGACACGAACGGACGGCCCGCCTCCTCCGCCAGCCGCCGCCACAGCTCCTCGACTCGGGCGCGCAACGCGGCGAGGTCGCCGTCGTTGACGAGGACCGCGTCGGCCCCCGCCAGCCACTCCTCCCGGCCCGGCTGCGCCGCCATGCGGCGCGCCACGTCCTCGGCCGCCCATCCCGCCGCTTCCGCCCTCCGGACCCGCACCCCGGGAGCGGCGTCCACCACCACGCGGAACCACTCCGGCCCCAGCAGATCGACCGTCAACGGCAGCTCCACCACCACGTCCCGATCTCCTGCCTCCGCCACCAGCGAAGCGATGCGGACGCCGATGGCGGGATGGGTGATCCGTTCCAGCTCGGCGAGCGCCTCCCCGTCGGCGAACACGACCGCCGCCAGGAGGGCCCGGTCGATGCGACCTTCCACCACCACCTCAGGCCACCGGTTCGCCACGGCGGCGAAGGCGGCGCCGCCCGGCTCGAGCACCTCGTGCCCGACCGCGTCGGCCTCGATCACGACCGCCCCCAGCTCACCCATCATGCGGCACACGGTGCTCTTACCGCTGCCCATGCCGCCCGACACCACGGCCCGGATCCTCGGGTTTCCCATGGCCACGACTGTACCCTGGTGCCGGATGCTGCCTACCCGCGCCACCTGGGAAACGCGCCTCGACTGGACCCTCACCGCGGTTCACTGGTCGGGCCTCACCCTCGCGGTCATCTTCTCGGCCGCCGGCGAGGGCATGACCGGCGACGTGGCGGCCGCCAGCGTCGTCGCCGGAGGCTACGTGGTGGCGATGCAGGTGATCCCACGCTCGATCCGTGACACCGAACTCATCGGGGAGCTGCTCGCCGTCATCGGCGTCGTCGCCTCCCTGGTGTCGGTGGCGCTCACCGGCGGCATCGACTCCCCGTTCGTCCTGTTCCTGGCGGTTCCCGCCTTCTTCGCCGCCGCCTTCC
>JASFUV010000139.1:0-4581 GCA_050050155.1 Acidimicrobiia bacterium
CCCCGGCCAGCGGTGGCTGAAGCGAGCCTTCATGGAGATGGGCGGCAAGGACGCCCTGATCGTCGACGAGACCGCCGATCTCGACGCCGCGGCGGCGGCGGTCGTTGCCAGCGCATACGGGTACCAGGGGCAGAAGTGCTCGGCGTGCTCCCGTCTCATCGCGGTCGACGCCGTTCACGACGACCTGCTGGAGCGGGTCGTCGCCCTCGCCTCGGGTCTCGGGATCGGGCCGCCGTCCGGCAACTACGCGGTGGGCCCGGTGATCACCGACGTGCAGCACCGCGCCATCCTCGACGAGATCGAGCGGGGACGCGCCGAGGCGGAGCTGGTGCTCGGCGGCACCGCCGTCGATCTCGAAGGCGGCTACTACCTCGAGCCGACGATCTTCCGCGGGGTGCGCCCCGACGCACGGCTCGCTCAGCACGAGATCTTCGGCCCGGTGCTCTCGGTGCTGCGGGTCGCCGACTTCGACGAGGCGATCGCGGTGGCCAACGACACCGAGTTCGGGCTCACCGGGGGCGTGTTCTCCCGGGACCGGGATCGCATCGCGCGAGCGACCCGGGAGTTCCACGTCGGGAACCTGTACGTCAACCGCAAGATCACCGGCGCCCTCGTCGGGATCCAGCCGTTCGGGGGCTTCAACATGTCGGGTTCCAACGCCAAGGCGGGAGGTCCCGACTACCTACGGCTCTTCATGGAGATGAAGACGGTGGCGGAGCGTCTTTGACGCCATCACGGGGTGCATCGGCTATTTCGGGTGCGATGAGATAATCCAGCAACCCTGCCGTGGTGAACGATGCATCGACCTCGCACATCCCGAACGCGCCGCTTTCTCGCGGTCCTCGCCGTCCTCGCTCTCACCGCCGCCTGTAGCGGTCCGAACCTCGTGCCGCCGGAGACGTCGAACGGCACCGACGCCGATCCGACCGGGAGCGATCCGGTCACCACGACCACGACCTCTGCGGTGTCGCCGGACGACGCGACCGCGGGTATCGTCATCGTCCCGTCCGGCGGCGTCGAGCTGTCGGAGACGGCGGGCGGCCCATCGTTCATGCGGATCCACGACGGCATCACGCTCGGGTTCCAGCGTCGGGAGGGGGAGTGGCTCGAGGTCATGACCACCTGCAACGACTTCGCCTGGGTGCGCCAGAGCGACGTCGACGTGGTGCCGCAGGCGAAGCGGGCGACGCCCGGACCCGGGTTCGATCTGAGTGCGGCCGTGGTCGTGGTCGATCCCGGCCACGGTGATCGTGACTGGGGAGGCGTCGGACCGACCGGTCTCGGCGAGAAGGAAGTCAACCTCGACATCGCCATCAGGGTCCGGCAGCTGATGGAGGCCCCGCACACCGTGGACTGGACGACCGGAGCGATCTCAGCGGGGAACGACGTCCCCGCCTTCGGTGAAGTGTGGCTCACCCGGGACCCGACGGGTCCCAACGAAGGCGACTTCGAGGCCGGCCTCGGCTACCGGGCCGAGCTCGCCAATGCCGCCGGGGCCGACGTGATGGTGTCGATCCACAACAACACCGTTCCCAACACTCACACGGACATCCCGGGCACGGAGGTCTACTACGCGATGTCGGTGCCAGGCGCCGACCGGCTCGCCGGCATCCTCTACGAGGAGCTGTTGGCGAGCTTCGCCGCCTTCGACGCCGACTGGTCGGGAGGCGACATCCAGGGGGCGCGGTCCCGCGAGGATCCGGACACCGGCGGCGACTACTACGGGATCTTCGCCCGGGCCCAGATGCCTGCCGCCATCGTCGAGGGCGCCTACATCAGCGAGCCGGAGGAGGAGGCGTTGCTGCGCACCGATGCCTTCCGCCAGGCCTACGCCGAGGGGGTCTACCGTGGCGTGGTGCGTTTCCTCACCACCGACGATCCGGGTTCGAGCATCCACGAGCCGGAGCTGTTCACCGCCGATGCCGGCACGGTGAGCGGTTCGGGGTGCGTCGTTCCTTCACAGTGACGCTGCGTCGCTTGTTGCTGCAGTGGGCCCTCGGGGCGGTCATCGCCGTGGGACTGGTGGTCGCGGGGCTTTGGTACCTGGAGGAGCGAGAGGGTGGGATCGAGGCATCGGCGACGACCACGGCGCCGCCGGCCGCGACCACGACGACGTCCACCACGACGACGTCGTCGACGACGACGACGATCCCGATCGTCCCGGTCGGGTCCCCCACCGAACCAGACCCTGAGCCACCGGCGCCACCGCCCGGCATCGATCCCGATTTTGCCGGCACCGGTGTGGTGACGATCGCCGCCGGCGGGGCGGACCTCTCCACCGAGATCGGCGGTGTCCCGTTTGCGCGGGCCCGGGAGGGGCTGGTGTTCGCCGGGCAGTCGATGAGCGCCGACGGGGAGTGGATCGAGGTCTTCACCACCTGCGACGAGACGGCCTGGGTCCGCGCCGGCGAGGTGGCGGCGACCGCACCCGCTCCCGGCGCCGCCATCGGCGCCGGGTTCGATTTCGGCCAGGCGGTGGTGGTGGTCGACCCCGGCCATGGCGGGCCGAACAACATCGGGGCGGTGGGTCCCGACGACCTCCTCGAGAAGGAGGTCAACCTCGACATCGCGCGCCGCCTCAGGGACCTCCTCGCCGCACCACGGGTGGTCGACTGGGACACCGGGGAGATCTTCACCGGGTCCGACATCCCCGCCGCGGCCCGGGTGATCCTGACCCGGGTGGGGGAGGGCGAGGCCGGCGACTACGAGGCGGGAATCCACTTCCGTGCCGCCCTCGCCAACGCCGCCAACGCCACCGTGCTGGTCTCGATCCACAACAACGCCGGGTGGGAGATCACCCTCGACACCGCGGGCAGCGACGTCTTCTACCAGTCGCAGAACCCCGAGTCGCGGCGCCTGGCGCGCATCATGGTCGAGGAGTTCCGGCGGGGGTTCGACGAGTTCGCCGCCGACTGGGTGGGGGCGGTCGTGGTGGGCGCCAAGTCCCGCCTCAGCCCGGGCGACGGCGCCTCCCAGTACTACGGCGTGTTGCGGCGCACCCAGCCGCCGGCGGTGATCGCCGAAGGGGCCTACATCGCCAACCCGACCGAGGCGGCGCTGCTACGCACGCCGGAGTTCCGTGAGGCGTATGCCGCTGCGGTGTACCGGTCGCTGGTGCGGTTCCTCACCAGCGACGACAACGGCGACGGCCCCAGCTTCGATCCGGAGGTGTGGCACGGGGACGCCGGAGGCGGCGCCGCCACCACGACGTGCCACATCCCCGCCCAGGGTGAGACGCCGGGTCAGTGATCGACGCTGAAGCGGGCGGCTTCGGCCTTGCGGCGAGCCTCGGCGTCGCTGTAGCCGGCCGGTGACCCGTAGACCACCCCGGAGCGCTCGATCACCCGGATGAACGCCTCCACCATCTCGGGGTCGAACTGGGACCCGGCGTGGCGGCGCAGCTCGGAGAAGGCGTAGTCCTGGGACATGGCGACCCGGTACGACCGGGTGCTGGTCATGGCGTCGAAGGCGTCGGCGATGGCGAGGACCCGAGACTCGATCACGGGATGGGTGCCGGGGGCGGTGCTCGATCCGTGGTAGCCGCTCCCGTCGAAGTTGACGTGGTGATCTGCGGCGATGGAGACGATGGGCCGGAGCCAATCGACCTCGCCGAGCAGCTCGTCGATGAGGTGGACGTGGGCGCGCATCTGCCTGGTCTCCTCGGTGGTGAGCCGCCCCTTCTTCTTGAGCAGCTCCCGGGGGACGGCGAGCTTGCCGACGTCATGGATGAGGGCGGCGTGCCGTACCCGTTCCTGGGCGTCGCCGTTGAGGCCGAGCTCCCGGGCCAGCATGCCTGCGAACTCGGCGACCCGCTCGGTATGTCCCCGGGTGTAGAGGTCCTTGGCCTCGAGGGCCTTCACGAACCCGGCCAGGGTGGACTCGCGCGCCTCGCGGGCGGCCGAGAGCGAGGCGAAGACCCGGTGGCTGAGCAGGAAGGTCACCACCAGCAGCACCAGCATCAGGTTGAAGGAGGGGCGTCCCGCCGAGAAGCGCAGGTAGGCGGCCCCGAGGAAGCCGCCCATGAGGCCGAGGCCGACGTAGCCGAGCAGGATCTGCACCAGGTTGGACCATGCCTTCACCTGGCGGATGTCGAAGACGTGCTCGACGGTGAACCGCACCAGCGCCACGTTGAGGATGCCGCCGATGCTGGCGGCGAGCACCGAGCCCACCATGATGAGGCCGATGTTGCCGGCCTCTCCCTCACGGGGGAGGAAGGGGGTGAGGACGATGGCGGCCAGGGCCATCGAGATCGCGATCATGCCGAAGTTCGCAATGGGCTGGAACCAGCGCCGTTCCCGGAAGTCGGCCGGTTGCAGCGGGCTGAGGGCGACCATCACGACGACCGCGACGACGGCGTGCTCCCTCCCCACCGCGATGGCGACGGCGATGGCGACCGCGGCCGACGAGGTCACCGACAGCCGGTCGTTGACCGGGACCGCCCGAAACTCGAGGTAGACGAAGACGGCGGCCAGGGTCGCCCAGACGAGGAGGTCGGTGGGCAGGGACTGGAGGGAGACCGCCCCGGCAACCGTCGCGACACCAGCGACCCCGAAAAGGGTCGCGTAGCGGATCTTCAGTTTG
>JASFUV010000140.1:0-4568 GCA_050050155.1 Acidimicrobiia bacterium
CGCCCCCGCCCTCGCCACCGGGAACACCGTCGTCGTCAAAGGCGCCCCGCCGACCACCCTCAGCACGCTGCGCCTCGGTCCGATCTTCGCCGCCCACACCCCGCCAGGCGTGGTGAACCTCGTCGCCGGCGACCGCGACGTCGGCGAACGGCTCGTCGCCCACGACCAGGTCGACATGATCGCCTTCACCGGATCCACCGCCGCCGGGCGCGCCATCGGGCAGGCCTGCGCCGCCCTCACCCGGCCCACCCACCTCGAACTCGGAGGCAAGGACCCCGCCATCGTCTTCGACGACGTCGACCCCGCCCTCGCCGCCGAGGCGGTGGTGTGGGCGGCGTTCCTCAACGCCGGCCAGGTGTGCACCTCCACCGAGCGGGTGTACGTCCACCGCAGCCTCCACGACGAGTTCGTGGAGCACGCCGCCCGGCTCGCCGCCTCGCTGCGGGTCGGCGACCCGATGGACGACGCCACCCAGATCGGTCCGATGCGCACCGCCGCCGGCCGGGACCGGGTCCGGGACCAGCTCGCGGAGGCGGTCGCCGGCGGGGCCCGCATCGTCACCGGGGGAGAGGAGATCCCCGGACCCGGGTACTTCTTCCCGCCCACCGTCGTCACCGGCGTCGATCACACCATGAGGCTCATGCAAGACGAGACGTTCGGACCGGTGCTGCCGGTGATGCCGTTCGACGGCGACGACGAGGCCTTCCACCTTGCCGCCGACACCCCCTACGGTCTCGGCGCCAGCCTCTACACCCACACCCCGTCACGGGTGCAGCGGGCCGCCGCCGAACTCGCCGTCGGCACCGTGTGGATCAACGACCCGGTCGTCGACAACCAGGGGGCGCCCTTCGGGGGCGTGCGCGCCTCCGGCAACGCCCGCGAGCTGGGCCTGGAGGGCCTCGATGCGTTCACCACCCCCAAGCACGTCCACTGGAACACGGAACTCCAGGAGAAGTCCTGGTGGTATCCCTACGAGGAGTGAGAGTCATGGGATTGCAGGGCGACACGACGAGCGAATGGTTCCGGAGGGCACGTCAGGTGCTCGTCTCGGGAGTCTCCAGCGGCTTCCGGTATTGGGGTGACGACGACACCCTGGTGATCGACCACGGCGAAGGCGCCCACGTCTACGACATGGACGGGACGCGCTACATCGACTACCAGCTCGGATTCGGGCCGGTGATCCTCGGCCACGCCCAGCCCGAGGTGGTCGCGGCGGTGGCCGAAGCGGCCGCGGCCGGGACGACCTTCGCCATGACCAACGTCCGCGAGGTGGTGGCGGCCGAGAAGGTCCAGGCCGCGGTCGGCTACATCGACCAGCTCCGTTTCACCAACACCGGCACCGAGGCGACCATGCACGCGGTCCGCCTCGCCCGCGGCTTCACCGGCCGCGAACTCGTCGTGAAGTTCGAGGGCTGCTATCACGGGGTCCACGACTACGCCCTGTTCTCGACCGCCAGCGCCTCGCCCCGCCACCTCGGCTCGCGGCGCTCCCCGGTGCCGCTGCAGGCATCCTCGGGCATCCCCGCCGCCATCCGGGACACCATCCGGACCGTCCCCTACAACGACCTCGAGGCGATGGAACGGGTCTTCCGCGCCAACCCGGGCAGGATCGCCGCCATCCTCGCCGAGCCGATGATGGGGAACTGCTTCGGGATCATGCCCCAACCCGGCTACCTGGAAGGGCTGCGCCGGATCTGCGACGAGCACGGCGCGCTGCTGATCTTCGACGAGGTGAAGACCGGATTCCGCATCGCCCGCGGCGGGGCACAGGAGGTGTTCGGGGTCACCCCCGACCTCGGGACGTTCGCCAAGTCGCTGGGGAACGGCTTCCCGGTGGCGGCCATCGGAGGCCGCCACGAGATCATGGACGCGTGGGCCCAAGGCGGCGTCGCCCAGGCCGGCACCTACTCGGGGAACGGCGTGGCAGTCGCCGCCGCGGCCGCCACCCTCGACCTGCTCGCCACCGGCGAGCCCTACGCCCGGATCGAACGCACCGGGAAGGCGCTGATGGAGGGCATCGCCAAGACCTGCGCCGCGGCCGGGGTGCCCGCCCACCTGCTCGGGCATCCGTCCATGTTCGGCCTGTTCTTCGCCGATGAGCCTCCCCGCGACTTCCGGGACACACCGAACCACGACGCCGACCTCTACGAGACGGTCGTCCAGGGGATGATCCACCGCGGCGTGATGCCGGTCGACGACGGCCTCGAACCCTGGTTCGTCAGCGCGGCGCACTCCGACGAGGACGTCGCCACCACCCTCACCGCATTCGAGGAGGCTCTCTCCGAGGCGCTCGGGTAGGCCAACCCTGCCAAAATACCCCGCCATTGTTGGCGAAACCTGGCGCTCCAGTCGGCCCTCGCGCGTGCCGATGGTGACTCATCGGCCATTGGAATCGGGCACACGTGAACGGGAACAACACCGTCATGAGCACGGAAAGGGCCTCATTGCACGAGCGCGTGTTCTTGGGGGCCACCCTCGGCATGCTCGTCGTCGACGCCCGTTGTACGGTCATCGACGCCAACCCGGCCGCGCTCCGACTCCTCGGGTACGAAACCGAGTCGGTGATCGGCTGCTACGTGACCGACCTCCTCGCCGCCGAATCCGCCGAACCGGTCGCCGAGACCCTCAACGAACTCCTCACCTTCGGCCGCACGTCCGGGGTCCTCTGGGCGAAGGCGAAGGACGGGAGCCCTCTGACGCTGCGAGGCGACGCCATCGACGGTGAGGACGGACGGATCCTGGTCGTGAAGGTCTTCCCGCGGGGCGAGGTCTCGGAGACCGAACGGCGCCTCCACGAAACCGAACAGCGCCACCGCAGCCTGTTCACGTGGGCGCCGGTGGCCCTCCGGGAAGAGGACTTCTCCGCAGTCGGGGTGTGGTTCGACACCCTGCGTGCCCGCGGCGTGGTCGACCTCCGCTCCTACATGGACGTCCACCCCGACGAAGTCCGAGACGTCGTCGAGCAGATCAAGCCCACCCGCGTCAACCGCGAGATCGTGCGGCTCCTGAAGGCACGCGGCCCCGACGAGGTCCTGCGTGGCTTCCGCGACCAGGAGCTGACCGACTCGGTGATCGAGTCGTTCAAGAACCAGTTCGTCGCGATCTGGAACCGCCAGAGCACGTACGAGGCCGAGTTCATCGGCATGAACTACGACGACGAGCCGTTCCAGTGCCGCCTCACCTGGGCGGTCCCTACCGTCGACGGCGTGCTCGATCTCTCGCGGATGGTGGTGGCGCTCCTCGACCTCACCGACCTGCGCGCCACCGAACGGCATCTCGAGGGGCTGCTCGTCGACAAGGACCGGTTCATCGCCAACGTCAGCCACGAGCTGCGGACGCCGCTGGCGTCGGTGGCAGGCCTGTCCGAGGAGCTGGCCTCCCGATGGGACGAGTTCGACGAGAACGAGGCCAAGGACCTCGCAGCACTCGTGGCCGCACAGGCCGCCGACCTCGCCATGCTGGTCGAGGACCTGCTCGTCGCCGCCCACCTCGAGACCAACTCGATCACGGTGCAGGCCGAGCAGATCGACCTGCGCTCGGTGTGCGAAGCGGCGATCGCCGACTGCGCCCGCTCCGACGCCGGGACGCCCGGCGTGGAACTGAGCGGCCAGGGACAACTCGCGATGGGGGACGCAATCCGGGTGCGTCAGATCGTCCGCAACCTGGTATCCAACGCGGTCCGCCACGGCGGCGACCACATCTCGGTGGTCGCCGGCTACGGGGACGAGGCGACCGTTGCCGTCATCGACGACGGCGATGGGGTCCTCCTCGAGCAGCGCGACTCCATCTTCGAGGCGTACTACCGGCGCGAGCAGGGGGCGCACATCGTCGGATCGCTCGGGCTCGGGCTTGCCATCTCCCGTCAGCTCGCCCGCCTCATGGGCGGCGAGCTGACCTACCGCTACCAGGACGGGCGGAGCGTCTTCCTCCTCGTTCTCCCCGAACCCGCCGTCATCGAGGCGACCCGGCTCGCCGGGTAGCATCGGCGCGCCCACCGTCGATCCCGGGAGCGGCCGTGCCACGTGACGACAAGCTGGTCCCCATCGCCGAGCTGGCGAGCCGCGCCACCGCCGAGGAGGCATGGGCCCGGCTGGAGGAGGCGGGGATCCCCGCCAACATCCTGACCGATCCGGGCCCGTTCGGCGGACCCGAGGTGACCCGCCTCGAAGTCGCCCGCGCCCACGCCGCCGACGCGCAACGCCTCATCGCCGACCTCGTGCTGGGAGAGCGCGAGGCGTAGGGGTCCCGTCACACCTCGCACACGGCACACCCCCTCGGCTCGTTCGCCGGCTGCGGAGCCGCTTCGCCGGTCCCCCCTTTTGGCAAGGGGGGACGACAGAGGGGGCAAGGGGGGACGACAGAGGGTGCCGGACGCGAGTGATCCCCCCGTTTCCGGGAGGATCACTCAGGGGAAGCCTTCAGATCAGTGGCTGTGGTCGTGCTCGTGGTCGTGGTCGTGCTCGCCGTCGCCCTGGGAGGCCTCGATCTGGCGGCGGACGTCGTCCATGTCGAGGGCCTGGGCCTGGTCGATGAGATCGGTGAGCGCCGCCTCCGGGAGGGCGCCGGGC
>JASFUV010000141.1:0-4524 GCA_050050155.1 Acidimicrobiia bacterium
GTTCAGCAGATGCGGGGGAGCTGCTGACCGATCTGGGTGTCGACGATGCGGGTGCCTCCGATGGCGGTGCGGGCCACCACCACGCCGGGATGGTCGTCGACGACCCGTCCGATGACGACGGCGCCGTTCCCGGCCGGGTGGGCCTGCATGGCGGAGAGGACGTCGTCGGCCACCGCGGCAGGCACCATCGCCACCAGCTTGCCCTCGTTGGCGACGTGGATCGGGTCGAGGCCAAGGAACCCGCACGCCGACGCCACCGCCTCGGGGATCGGGAGGAGCCGCTCCTCGTACTCGACACCCACCTTGGAGGTGCGGGCGATCTCGTTGAGGGTCGCCGCCAGCCCGCCTCGGGTCGGGTCCCGCAGCGTGTGGACGTCACGGCTCGCCTCCAGCATGGTGGCGACGAGGCCGTTGAGGGGCATCGTGTCGCTCTCGACGACGGTGCCGAACTCGATGCCCTCCCGCACGCTCATGATGGCGATGCCGTGCACTCCGATGTCGCCGCTGACGATCACGACGTCGCCGGGCCGGGCCCGATCCGGGCCGATCGCCACCCCGTCGGGCACGATGCCGAACCCGGACGTGTTCAGGTACACGCCGTCGCCGTGACCCTGGTCGACCACCTTGGTGTCGCCGGTGACCAGCTCCACCCCGGCGTCCCGGGCCGCCTTCCCGGTCGCCTCGGCGATGAGGCCGAGGCGGGCGAGGGGGAGCCCCTCCTCGAGGATGAACCCCACCGACATGGCGATCGGCTGGGCGCCGCTCATGGCGATGTCGTTGACGGTGCCGTTGACTGCGAGCTCGCCGATGTTGCCGCCGGGGAAGAACAGGGGTCGCACCACGAAGCTGTCGGTCGAGAAGGCCACCCGGGTCCCGGCGACGTCGACGATGGCCGAGTCGCCGAGGCCCGCCAGCGTCGCGCTGGCGAAGGCGGGGAGGAAGAGATGCTCGACCAGCTCGGAGGACAGCTTCCCCCCACCGCCGTGGCCGAGCACGATCGTCGGGTAGTCCCGCAGCGGCAGCGGGCAGGTCCAGCCTTCGAGATCGAGCGGGGCGTCAGTCACCGGTGCGGACCTTCGGGTCGTCGAGGCGACGGTACTGGTAGTAGGCGGCGCACGCACCTTCGCTCGACACCATGGTGGCGCCGAGCGGGTTGCGGGGCGTGCACACCGTGCCAAAGGCCTCGCACTCGTTGGGCTTGATCAGGCCCTGGAGCACCTCGCCGCTGCGGCACACCGCCGACTCCTGCACCACGATGTCGCCGACGTCGAAGCGGGCCTCGGCGTCGAAGTCGCGGTATGCCTCCGAGAGCCTCCACCCGCTCTGGGGGATGACGCCGATGCCGCGCCATGCCCGGTCGGTGACCTCGAACACGTCGGCCAGCATCGCCTGGGCCGGCTTGTTGCCCTCGTAGCTGACCGCCCGCGGGTAGGCGTTCTCCAGCTCGGCCCGGCCCGCTTCGAGTTGGACGACGGTGCGGCGGATCCCGTCGAGGACGTCGAGCGGCTCGAAGCCGGTCACCACGATCGGGACCTGGTACTTCTCCACCAAGGGGTCGTACTCCCAATAGCCCATGACCGAGCAGACGTGGCCGGCGGCGAGGAACGCCTGCACCCGGGTCACCGGGGAGTCCATGATCGCCGAGATGGCGGGCGGGACGAGCACGTGGGACACCAGCATCGAGAAGTTGCGCACGTCGAGCTGCTTCGCCTGATGCACCGCCATGGCGTTGGCGGGAGCCGTCGTCTCGAAGCCGATGCCGAAGAACACCACCTGCCGGTCGGGGTTCTCCCGGGCGATGCGCACCGCGTCGAGCGGGGAGTAGACGATGCGGACGTCGCCGCCGGCGCTCTTGATCCGGAACAGGTCAGCGCTGGACCCTGGGACCCGCAGCATGTCGCCGAAGGAACAGAACGTCACGTCGTCGCGGGCGGCGATGGCGAGCGCCTTGTCGATCACCTCCAGCGGGGTCACGCACACCGGGCAGCCGGGACCGTGGATCATCTCGATCTCGTCGGGGATGAGCTGATCGATGCCGTAACGGATGATCGAATGGGTCTGGCCGCCGCAGACCTCCATGAGCGCCCAGGGGCGGGTCGTGATCCGATGCAGGTCGTCGAGCAGGGTGCGGGCGAGGGCCGGATCGTGGAACTCGTCGAGGTACTTCATGGTCAGCCCTCGGCGTTGAGTTCTTCTTGCAGCACACCCATCTGCTCGAACAGGCTCAAGGTCTCCAGCGCCGACTTCTCGTCGAGCTTGGTGATGGCGAACCCGACGTGGACGATGGCGTACTCGCCGACCGTGATGTCGGGCACGTAGGCGACGCACACCTCCTTGGTGATGCCGCCGAAGTCGACCTTCGCCATCGGGGTGCCGTCCTGGTCGTAGACCTCGGTCACCTTGCCGGGGACGCCGAGACACATCGGGCGATCACACTCCTCTGTCCATGCCGGCCGCCGCCGCCACCTGACCCAGCGCCAGGCCCCCGTCGTTGGGGGGGACCAGCCGGTGCGTGAGGACCCGGAAGCCGGTGTCTCGGAGGAGTTCGCTGGCCCTTCCGAGAAGCCGGACGTTCTGGAAGACCCCTCCGCTCAGGGCCACGGTGTCGAGACCGGTTCGGTTCCGTATCCGCTGGGCGGATTCTACTAGCAGTTGTGCCATGCTCTCGTGGAAGCGCCCCGACACCGTCGCCTTCCCGACACCCGCCGTGACGTCGGCGGCGACCGCCCGGATGAGGGGCCCGGAGTCGATCGTGCCGTCTTCCGCCATCGCAATCGGGTAGCGGCCGTCGTCGCCGTCCGCAATGGCCTCCATCTCCATCGCCGCCTGCGCCTCGTACGAGACGGTGTGGCGGATACCCGCCAGTGACGCCACCGCGTCGAAGAGGCGGCCGGCGCTCGAGGTGGGGACCGTGTTGATGGTTCGCTCCAGCTGGCGGAGGAGCACCCGGCGTTCGTCGGGCGGGCAGGCTGCCACCGCAGGCAGCTCCTCGTCCCACGGGACGCCGGCGGTCCACAGCTGGGCGAGGGCGGTGCGGTAGGGGCGGCGGATGGCGGCGTCGCCGCCGGGAAGCGGCACGTACCCGAGGTGACCCGCCCTCCGGTAGCCGTCGAAGCCGCCGACGAGGACCTCCCCGCCCCAGATGGCGCCGTCGTCGCCGTAGCCGGTCCCGTCGAAGGCGAACCCGATCACCGGCTCGTCGACGCCGTTCTCGGCCATGACCGAGGCGATGTGGGCGTGGTGGTGCTGCACCTGCACCCAGCGGCGGCCGTCGCGATGCTCATCGGCCCAGCGGGTGGAGAGGTAGGCGGGATGGCGGTCCGAGGCGAACAGCTCCGGCTCGATCCGGAACAGGGCACGGAAGTGGGCGACGGCGCGTTCGAAGGCGGAGAGCGTCTCCAGGTTCTCCATGTCACCGATGTGCTGGCTCATGAAGGCGTGGCGGCCTGCCGCCAGGCAGAACGTGGCTTTCAGCTCCCCGCCCACCGCCAGGGTCGGCGGCACGTCGACGGGAAGCCGCACCGGAAACGGGGCGTAGCCGCGAGAACGGCGCACCGGCAGCACCCTCCCGGCGAAGTGGCGCACCACCGAGTCGTCGCAGGCGACGTGGATGGGGCGGTCGTGGAGCACGAAGGCGTCGGCGAGCCCGCCGAGACGGTCCCGCGCCTCGTCGTTGTCGATGGCGATGGGCTCCTCCGACAGGTTCCCCGACGTCATCACCAGCGGCGCACCCCCCGCCAGCAGCAGGTGATGCAGCGGCGTGTAGGGGAGCATCACCCCGACGTAGTCGTTCCCGGGCGCCACCAGGTCCGACAGGGGCGAACCGGCCCGCTTCCGGAGCAGCACGATGGGGCGCTCCCGGCCCTCCAGCAGCGCCGCCTCGGCGTCGTCGACCACCGCAACGGCACGGGCCGCGGCCAGGTCGGGCACCATCACCGCGAACGGCTTGTCGACCCGCCCCTTTCGATCCCGCAGCAGGCGCAACGCCGTGTCATCGCCGGCCGCCGCGGCCAGGTGGAACCCGCCGAGTCCCTTGACGGCGACGATGGTGCCGCCGTCGAGCAGCGCCCGCGCCTCCGTCACCGGGTCGCCCGGGACCTGTTCGCCGTTCCGCTCCAACCAGAGGCGCGGCCCGCAGTCGGGACAGGCGTTGGGCTGGGCGTGGAAGCGTCGGTCGGCCGGATCCTCGTACTCGGCCCGGCACCGGGGGCACATCGTGAACCCGGCCATGGTGGTGAACGGCCGGTCGTAGGGGACGTCGCGGATGATGGTGAAGCGGGGCCCGCAGTCGGTGCAGTTGGTGAACGGGTAGCGGTACCGCCGGTCGGCAGGGTCGAACAGCTCGGCGAGGCAGGCGTCACAGGTGGCGATGTCGGGGGAGATGAGGGTGTTGGCCCCGGCACGCACCCGGCTGGCGACGATGCGGAACGAGGCGTCGCCGGTGGCGGCGACGTCGGCGCTCGTCACCGTCTCGATGGCGGCGAGCGGCGGCGCCTCCTCCCGCAGCCGCCGGGTGAACTCGTC
>JASFUV010000142.1:0-4515 GCA_050050155.1 Acidimicrobiia bacterium
GATCACGCCACGACCCCTTTCGCCAGGAGCGCGTCGAGTTTGGCGAAGCTCTGTTGCCAGCCCGCCTCGGTGGCTCCGGTCACGTGCGCCGGCAGCCACTGCCGGACCTCGAGGCGGGTGCGCCCGTCGGGCTGGTCGTGGAACTCGAACCGGAACCGTGTCTCGAACGGCTCGAAGCCCCCGGGCAGGCGGCCACTCACCCGCATCACACCGTCGAGCACCCTGTCCTCGTCCACGTCGGTGAGGTCGATGCGCACCTCCGCCCGGATGGACGGATCGTCGGGAAACACCTCGACGAACCGCTGGGAGCCGCCGGGTCGGACGTCGAAGTGCATCTCGTCGAGCGGCCGCACGCTGCCGGTCGGCCCCCACCAGGCCGCCAGCTGCTCCGGGTCGGTGAAGGCCCGGTAGACGAGGGCCCGTGGCGCGTCGAACACGCGTGTGATGGAGAGGTCGGGTGGTTCGGTGCTCATGGGTTCTCCTGTTCCTGCTGCAGTGTGGCGAGGTGGGCGTCGAGGCGGTCGAGCGACGAGTCCCAGAACCCTCGGAATCGCTCGATCCAGCCGGCCGCCTCCCGCAGCGCCGCTGCCTCCAGGTGGCTCCGCTGCCACTTCCCCTCGCGCGAGCGGGAGATCAGGGCGGCGGCCTCGAGCACCTTGAGGTGCCGCGACACCGCCGGCATCGAGATCGGCAGCGGCTCCGTGAGTTCGGTCACGGTGGCGTCGCTGCGGGTGAGTTCGGCCAGGATCGATCTGCGGGTCGGGTCGGCCAGTGCGGCGAACACGACGCTGAGGTGGTCATTGGCGGCCATGCCCATCATTTAACCAACGTGTGAAGTGTTTCGTCAAGGGGAATGGCGGCATGCTCGCAAGAGCACAACGGCTGGGGCGACTTGGTCTGGCACGCGGTCGGGCGCGTGCCAGTCGACCTTCGTAGCGGAGCTACTCCCGGGGCGTGGCGAAGGCCCGACTGGCCGGTGGTTCACGCGGCGGGTCCAGGCATCCAGAAGGTGAAGACACGACGAGGATTGATACGTGCGTACCACGCGCCGCCGTCGTCGAGCATCTCGGCCCATTCCTGTCCGAAGCGTGGGGTGTAGATGTCGAGCAGGGTCTGACGGAACTCGGCATGCTCGGGCGCTGTGGTATCGATGAACTCGGCGTCGCCGTGCACCGTGACGGCGAACGATTCGCCGGGCAGATGCGTCGCGCTCACCGCCGGACGCTCGGTCAGGTGACGGTAGCGAAGCGAGGCGTAGGCGGAGCCGAAGTGGAAACGCCCGCGATAGAAGATGCCGTCGACGGGTCCGTTGATCGGTCGACCGTCGCGCGTCGACGTGGCGAGCACGAGGAGTCGCATGCCGGTGAGGCGCTCGGCCAGTTGTGTGGCGTCGAGACGACGCTCGGGGGCGGATATGTCGAGGAGGTGCGGCCCGGCGGCGGCGTAGCTGGCGTCGACGACGCGCTGCAGCTCGGCGATGTCTTCGGGTCGTTCGTGCATGGTGGCTCCTCATGGCTCTACGGCGTAGAGGTCGCTATTCTACGCCGTAGAAGTGCTTAGGCCAGCTACCTCTCATGCGGGTTCATCCCGAACGCCGACGTCTCGAACGACACCGCTCGAGGTCGACTCCATCGTCGACGCCGCCTGCATGATCATCGAGCGCGACGGCCTTGCCGGTCTCTCAATGCGCAAGCTCGGCCGCGAACTCTCGGTCGACCCCATGGCGGTGTACCACCACGTCCCGAACAAGCGCACGCTGCTCGCACTGGTGACGGCCCGCACGATCGGCACGATGGAGACGCCCGACCCGGACGCGGAATGGGACGCATGGGTACGCCAATGGGCAATCGGCTACTGGGAGGTGGCAACCGCCAACCGTGACCTGATCCTGGCGGGTATGTCCGACCCCGATATCGGAGCAGGCGGGCTTCCATCGACCAGGCAACTGATCGCCGCCATCGCACGAAGCGGGCTCCCGAAACCGCTCGTCGAACCGAGCGCGTTCATCGTCGTCGACGCCGTCCACGGAGCCGCGCTCGGCGTGGCGGCCGTCAGCGACCGGAGCGAGGACCAATCCAACGCGAAACGCGTTTTCGAGGTCGGACTCGACATGATCCTGTCGGGCATCGCTGCCCGCGCCAGGTCGGAGTCATGAGCGACGCCTACAACCGCTGACCACCTGCCGGTAGGTCACGAGCGCGAACCGCCGGCGCCAATCACTCTGAGCGGTCGAATCGTCGTCGGCGGGCAGTCGTGGATGGCCACTCCGGTCTCCGTTTCAGGCCGGTTGGCGACCGCCTCGAAGCGAGCATCGAGCACGGCGAGCTTGGCGACGACGAAGGATGCGGCCGCAGGCCCGGACAACACCAGCAACCGCAACACAACGTGGAGGCGGTCCCCGGTCGTCGCACCTCGAGGGGAGCCCCGGGGATCTCGCCGGTTCCGGGCCTAGCATCGACCGGGCATCGCAGGGGACGGAACCACTTCGCCCCGGGTCGCCCTGCAGACAAGGAGCGCGGATGGGACACGCCAGGCGACCGACCGGCGCCGTGGGGTCCGGGATCGGGTCGCGCCGCCTCCGGGCGCGGGCGTTGCTGCTCGGTGGGGTCCTCCTGATCGGGGCCGTCGCCGGCTGCTCCGGGTCGGCGGCGCAATCCGAACCTCCCGATTCGGCACAGATGGTGGACGGCGGGTCGTGGTACGTCCGCGAGGCATGGCCCCACGACGGGCACCCCTACGAAACGACGCACTTCGTCGTCTCCAGCGACGGCGCAGGCCAGGAGGCACGAGAGCGTCTCGGGACCCTCGCCGAGGAGGTCTGGGGCGAGATCATCGACGAGATGAACCTCGATCCGGCCACCATGTTCACCTTCCCCGCCGGTCAGGACAAGATCGACCTGTACGCCAACCGCACCCACGTCATCGAGGGCGGTGGGGCCCGCGCCTACTACGCCGGGGTGATCATCGCGTCGTTCGACAACGAGATCGGGGAACCCACCAGCACCACAACGGTGAGGATCAACCTGAAGCACGAGCTGGTTCACGTCGCCGAGGCGCTGCTGAAGGGCCGGTTCGTCGGCGACGTGCCGGTGGGTGACCCGCGGCGCATGCCGGTGTGGTTCAGCGAAGGGACGGCTGAAGCCGTCTCGGGAGGCTCGACCGGCGGGGCGCCGCGGACCCTCGACCGAGTCGACGAGTTGATGACCGAATACGGGCGGATCAACCCGATCTCGTGGCAGGTCGACATACCCTTCTCGGACCTGGCCCCGGGGGCGTACTCCACCTACTACTACCCGATGGCCGAGCTCGCTGTCGAGTACCTGCTCGATCCCCGCGGCATGGACAAGACCCCCGCCGACCTCGCCGCCGTGATGCGAGACATGGGCGACGATGTCCCCTTCGCCGAGGCGTTCGAGCGCCACATGGGCATCAGCCAGGCCGACTACGAGGCCCACTTCTTCGCCCTCATGGACGCCTACCTTCCCCAGAGCGAGTTCCCCCTCGAGGCGGCGGGGCTGTGGCTGGCGTCACTGCTGGCCGCGATCGTGATGACCGGCTCGGTGGTGTGGGGTCTGCGGCGATGGCCGGCCGCCGCCTCCCCGGCCTCCGGCCCGACGTGGACCGGCCGCACCCGCGGCGCCTTCATCGCCGAGATCACGGCGACGGCGGGGATCACGGTGCTGCTGGTGACCCGCGCCCTGCTCTCGATCGGACTCGACGACCTACCCCAGGACGCCAACCGGGCGCTGGCCTACGGGCTCACCGCCGCCTTCTTCGTCGCATCCACCGGCATCGTGCTGTGGGCCCTGCGGCGTGGCCGCATCCGGTCGCGTCACGCCTCCCTTATCCCGCTCCTGGTCCTCGCCGCCGCCATCGTCACGACCATCCTCATCGACGGGGTCATCTGACGGCGCCTGTCGGGTGATTCGGGTAAGGGTCGCTTGGCGAAACCCGGAGCTGCGCGCCCGCGATGGCATCGTCCAGCAGCGTGGGGGACGGCGGACGAGAGGGCGGAGCGATGCCGCGGCCGGATCTACACGTAGAGAACGGCCAGGTAGACGACGTAGACCGCGACGAGGACGGCGCCCCCGGCGCGTCGGAGGTAGCCCTGCCTCCCACCCAGGGCGAGGACGACGACGGGGAGCCCGGCGGCGAGCCATCCTGCGGCTGCCACTCCGCCGGTGGCGATGGGTCGAGCCAGGGCGGCGCCGCCCAGCGTCACGGTGGCGTTGTAGCCGGCGGAACCCACCACGCCTGCGACGGCCAGCTCACCGACGCCATGCCGGTGCGCCGACGCCGCCAAGGCAAACAGCTCGGCGGTCGTCGCCAGGGCGATCAGGCTCAGACCGATCACCGAATCGGTCACCGCCAGCGCTTCCACCAGGCGTTCGGCGCCGATCACGGCCAGCCAACCGCCCGAAGCCATGATGGCGATCCCGCCCACGACGTAGAGCAGGCCGTGCCACCCCTCCCCGGGATCGGTCGATTCCCCTCGCTTCTCCTGCAGCTCCGCGA